>DAOTUC010000122.1:0-8548 GCA_034437315.1 Anaerolineae bacterium | reverse complement strand
CACGCCCATCCTGGCCCGCTACGAAATTGGCGACTTGATCCTCGCACTGCGTCCGCCTTACTTCCGCTGCATCGGGCGCAATCGTTGGTGGACGCCGCTGCGCTACGCCTGGGGCGAGTTGATGACCCTCAACCTGGGCCGGTTATGAATCCCAAAAAAAGATCGGTTCTCTGGGATTTCGCATGGCGAGACCCTAAAGGTTTTGCTCAAGGCCGCGCAAACAACGTTTTTGCCTTAAACAATGACCTTTTTCCACCAAAACCAGCGCAAAAACCTTTAGGGTCTATGATGGACCATGCGAAATCCTGAAGACCCTCGATTTTTTCTCAATTCGCTGTCGTGTTTTGGGAGGCTATCCTGTTTTGGAGAGTGATGACCAATGAACAAGAACCAAGAGTTGATCCAAGCCCTACGAGCCGCGCTAGAGACGTCTCCAGGCTCCGCCCCCCTCTACAAACATTTAGCGGAGCTCCTGATCGAAGCGGGCGATCTAGACGAGGCGGCCCAGGCCTATCGGCAGGCGCTCGACGTCGCGCCGGATGATGGCGACATCCGCCTGGCGTTGGCGGACGTGTACCGCCGACAGGGAGAGCCGGACGTCGCCCTGGCAGTTCTCGAACGGCTGATGAAACGCCCAGATCCCTCGGCGCAGGCCCTCATCCTGGCGGCCCGCCTCTACCTGGAGACCGAGAACCTGGAGCAAGCGGCCCAGGCCTACCGACAGGCGATTGCAACGGACCCCGATCTGGCGGACCCTGACCTCCAGGCGCAACTGACCCTGGTCGCGACCGAGTCCCCGGCCGAAGAGGTGGTACAGATGGCAGACGACCTCATCTTCGTGGTCGCCAGCGAGGACGCTTACCCGCCGAACGACCTGATCGAGCGCCCCCGCATCACCTTTGAGGACGTGGGCGGGATGGATGAGCTCAAGGAAGAAATCCGGATGAAGATCATCTACCCGATGACCCATCCGGAAATCTACCAGGCGTACGGCAAGCGCGCCGGAGGCGGCATCCTGATGTATGGCCCACCGGGCTGCGGCAAAACCTACCTCGCGCGGGCGACGGCCGGACAGGTCAAAGCCCGCTTCATCTCGGTCGGGCTACACGACGTGCTGGATATGTACATCGGGCAAAGCGAGCAAAATCTGCACGCTATCTTCGAGCTGGCCCGCAGAAGCGCGCCCTGCGTGCTCTTCTTCGACGAGGTTGACGCACTGGGCGCGAGCCGCTCCGATATGCGCTATAGCGCCGGGCGCAAGGTGATCAACCAATTCCTGGCCGAACTGGACGGCGTGGACGCCTCTAACGAGGGCGTGCTGATCCTCGCCGCAACCAACGCCCCCTGGCACGTCGACCCCGCCATTCGACGGCCCGGCCGCTTCGACCGCGTGATCTTCGTCCCCCCGCCCGACGAGGCCGCCCGGGCCGCGATCCTGCGCATCATGCTCGCCGACAAACCCACCCGCCGCATCGACGCCGATAAACTATCCCGTATGACGAAGGGATTCTCCGGCGCAGATCTCAAGGGCGTCGTCGACAAAGCGGTGGAGCAGAAACTACAACAGGCGATGCGGAGCGGCCTTCCAGAACCGCTGACCCACCGCGATCTACAGGCGGCCGCCAAAAGCGTGCGCCCGACGATCAAAGATTGGCTCGCGACGGCGCGCAACTACGCCATCTACGCCAACCAGAGCGGCCTGTACGACGACATCCTTTCATATCTGAACATCTCCGGCGCCGCCGGGCGATTATCCTAGGAGAACGGGACGTGGAAACCGAACTGGCCCAGGTCTACGTACTGCTCGACGCCAAACGCTATCGAGACGCCGAGGTCAAACTGCGGGGAAGTCTGGCCCGGGAGCCCAGACACGTGCAGGCGCGGGCGCTGCTGGCCTACATCCTGTATTTACAGGATCGCGACGCCGAGGCGGTGCGCGAGGCGGAGCAGACCATCAGCCTGTCGCCCGACAACCCCACCCCGCACTACTACCGGGCCCTGGCGCTTCTGGCGCTGGATCGAGACCGGGACGCATCCGCAGCCATCCAGGAGGCCATCCGCCTCGATCCAGAACGGGCCTCCTACCACGCCGTCGTCAGCCGGATTCACGCCCGCAAGAAGGACTGGCGGCGCTCGCTGAAAGCGGCGGAGGAAGGGCTGCGGCTCGATCCCGAGAACGTCCCATGCCGGAATCTCCAGGCGCGCGCGCAAGTCCACCTGGGCAAAGAACACGAGGCGGAGCAGGCCTTCGAACAGGCGCTGGCCCAGGATCCGGAAAACCCGATGACCCACGCCAACCAGGGATGGGCCTTGCTCCGGCGCGGCGAGCATAAGCAAGCGCTCGTCCACTTCGGCGAATCGTTGCGCCTGGACCCGACGTCCGACTGGGCGCGCCAGGGCATCGTCGAGGCGCTCAAGGCGCGGAATCCGATCTACCGCTTTATGCTGCGCTATTTCCTCATGATGTCCAGCCTGACCACAGCCGAGCAATGGGGCGTCTTGACCCTGGTATCGGGCGGGCGGCGGGCGTTGACGGCGGCGGCGCGGGCGTTCCCCCCACTCTTCATCGTCGTCGGGCCATTGCTCCTCCTTTATTTCTTCTTCGGCGTGTTGACGTGGACGGCGCGCCCCCTGTTCGCCCTCGTGCTGCGCTTCGACCGCTTCGGCCGTTTGGCCCTGCCCCGGGAGGAGATCGTCGCCTCGAATTGGGTCGGCGCGTGCCTGGCGATCGCCGGCCTGAGCCCGCTCGTCGGGGGCGCGCTGGCGCTTGCATTCCGCGACGCCGCCTGCCTCACGGCCTTCCTCCTGCTGGCGGCGATGGCCCTGGCGATGACGGTGCCCGTCTCGGCGGTGTTCCGGGCCAGAGCGGGCCTACTTCGCGGCGTCCTGGGCACGGGCGCGCTCCTGCTAGGCCTGCTCGGCCTGATAACCTTCGTCTCGGCGTTGATCGGCGGTTGGGCATTCGCCCTGTCCGGCGCGTCGCTCATCCTCTTCGTCGCCGGATGGGTTCTCTTCCCACTGATCACCAATCTATTGATCATTCTCTGGCGAAAATAGAAGGAGGCACACATGTCATTAGTACTACACGAAGAAACCAAACTCGGCTCCCTCCAACAAGCCGTGGACGCGGCGCTCCAGGAGATGGACGCCGACTGCATCGTCGACCGCATATGGAAACAGGAGCATACCGTCTGGCAATCGGACCCGGAGGAGATTGTCAACCGCCTGGGATGGCTGCACGTCGCCGAGACGATGCAGACGCACATCCCCCGACTGGAAGCGTTCGCCCAGGACGTGCGGGCCGCCAGTTACACCGACGCGCTCCTGCTTGGCATGGGCGGTTCCAGCCTGGCGCCCGAGGTCTTCAGCCGCGTCTTCGGCGACCGGGTGGACGGCCTGAGCCTGGCGGTGCTCGATAGCACCGTCCCCGGCGCCGTCCTGCATCACGCGCGCCGGATCGATCCGCAGCGCACACTCTTCATCGTCGCCAGCAAATCCGGTTCCACCGCCGAGACGATGTCCTTCTTCAAAGCTTTTTACAACCACACGGCGAATGCGCTGGGCGCGGCGCGCGCGGGCGAGCATTTCATCGCCATCACCGATCCGGGCAGCCGCCTGATCGAGATGAACGAAAAGTACAACTTCCGGGACGTGTTCGTCAACGATCCCAACATCGGCGGACGCTATTCCGCCCTCTCATTTTTCGGGATGCTGCCCGCCGCCCTGCTCGGCCTCGACCTGACGCGCTTGCTGGCGCGGGCGCGGGATATGGCGACAGCCTGCGGCCCGTCGACGGTCGCCGTAGACAATCCGGGCGCGCAATTGGGCGCCATCCTCGGCGAGAGCGCCAGGGCCGGGCGGGATAAAGCGACCTTCGTCATCTCGGACGAACTCATCAGCTTTGGGGATTGGGTGGAACAGCTCATCGCCGAGAGCGTCGGCAAGGCCGGGACCGGCCTCCTGCCGGTCGTGCGGGAACCGCTGGGCCCGCCATCCGTTTATGGGAACGACCGGCTCTTCATTCACATGCACCTGCGCCAGGCGAATAACAGCGCGTATGATAGCGACGCAGACAATGAAGCGCTAAACAGGCTGGAGGCGGCCGGCCATCCGGTGGTCCGTTTGACCCTGCCCGACGCCTACGACCTGGGCGGGCAGATGTTCCTCTGGGAGATGGCGACCGCCGTGGCTGGACATCGCATGGGCATCCATCCCTTCAACCAGCCCAACGTCGAGGCAGCCAAGAAGCAAGCGCGCCGGATGATCGAGGCCTATAAACAGGAAGGGCGGCTGCCGGAAAGCGCATCGACGCCGGTCGAGGCGGGGCGCTTGCGCGAGTTCATCGCCCGTCGCCCCCAGGCCGGCGCCCCCTCCCCCCACGCCGACCGGCCCTACATCGCCCTGCACGCCTACCTCCAACCGAAAGAAGAGACGAACGCGGCCTTACAGGCGCTGCGCATCCGCCTGCGCGACCGATACCGCATGGCGACGACGCTAGGTTACGGGCCGCGCTTCCTGCACTCCACCGGACAGTTGCACAAGGGGGACGCGGGAAACGGCGTCTTCATCCAATTCACCGCCGACGACGCCGAGGACGCGCCCATTCCCGATAGGGCGGGCGATTCGACCTCGACGCTCAGCTTCAGCGTACTCAAAATGGCCCAGGCCCTGGGCGACCGCAACGCTCTGGAGGAGGCCGGGCGGCGGGTGATGCGCTTCCACCTCGGCGGCGACGTCTCCGGGGGAATCGAGCGGCTGGCCCGCCTGTAATTCGCCGTTCGCCCTATCCGTTCGCGGCGCGCTCCAGTTTGCCCTTAACCCCATGGCTTGGTACAATGACGGAGCGAGCGGACGTCGTTTGTCCACGCCACTCACTTGCCCTAAGTTACTGAGAAAATATTGACATAGGAGGCTTACTACGATGAAAGATACCATCACACGCAGCGAAGCGCTAGATCTGATCCAAGCGTATGAATGTGAAGAAAACCACATCCGGCATATGATAGCCGTCGAGGCGGCCATGCGGGCCTACGCGCGGCGCTTCGATGAGGACGAGGAGCTATGGGGCGCCATCGGGCTGGTCCACGATTTCGATTACGACCGCTTCCCCGACGAACACCCCCACTCCGGCGGGCGCATCTTGCGCGAGAAAGGTTACGGCGACCTGATCGTCAACACCGTCCTCTCCCACGGCGACACCGGCGTTCCACGGGACACGAAAATGGCCAAAGCCCTCCACGCCGTCGACGAATTGACCGGCCTCATCGTCGCCGTCACCCTGGTGCGACCATCGAAGGACGTCCGGGATGTGAAGATCAAATCGGTCCGTAAGAAATGGAAGGATAAGCGCTTCGCGGCGGCCGTCGATCGGGAGGAAATCGCCCAAGCGGCCGACGATCTGGGCGTGGAACTCTGGGAACACATCGGCGTGGTGCTAGACGCGATGAAGAACGTCGCATCCGACATCGGGCTGGATGGACAAATGAGCGGCGGATGACGGATGATACATAGCGAATGACACACGTGGTCATCAACGCCCACTTGCTCTCGGGACAGGCCGGTTACCGTCAAGCGGGCATTCACCGGTACATTGACTGCCTGTTGAAACACCTGGACCGGGGCGAGCCGGACATGCGCTACTCGGTCTTGCTGGGCTGCAATAGGCCGCCGCCAGATATGTCGTTACCCGGCCTCCGGTCCCGCTGGCCCACCGGCCGAGCGCCCATCCGAGTGATGTGGGAACAAGCCGTGCAGCCGGTCGCGCTGCGGCGGATAGGGGCGGATCTGCTGCACGCGCCGGCCTTCGTCGGGCCGATAGTCGCCCCATGTCCGATCGTCATCACCATCCACGACCTGAGCTTCATTCGCTTCCCCCGCCTCTTCCGGCCCGCCAACCGGCTCTACCTGACGTGGATGACGCGCCTTTCGGCCCGCCGGGCGCGGCGCTTGATCGCCGTCTCGGCCCACGCCGCCGCCGAATCGGTGAAGCTGCTGGGCATCTCAGCCGAAAAAATCGACGTCGTCTACCACGGCGTCGATCCCATGTTCCGCCATCTGCCCGCCAGTGACATCGCGGCCTTTCGCCGTCGCCAGGCGTTGCCAGCGCGTTTCATTCTCTTCGTGGGCACGTTGGAACCCCGCAAAAACCTGACGCGCCTGGTCGAGGCCTTCGCCCGCATTCGCCGCGCCGGCGTCCATACCGACGTCCATCTCATCCTGGCGGGCGGCAAGGGGTGGTTGTACGACGAGCTATTCACCCGCGTCGAGGCGCTGGGCCTGGCGGATCGCGTGACGTTCCCCGGTTACGTGGCGGCCGACGCGCTCCCCCTGTGGTACAACGCCGCCTCAATCGTGGCCTATCCGTCGATATACGAGGGATTCGGATTGCCCGTGCTGGAGGCGCTGGCCTGCGGCGCGCCGGTGTTGACGTCCAACCTCTCCTCGCTGCCCGAGGCCGCCGGCGATGCTGCGGTTTTGGTCGATCCGTATGACGTAGACGCTTTGGCGGATGGACTGGATCGCTTATTGAACGACCAAGCGCTGCGACGCGATCTGCGGGAACGGGGGCCGATTCACGCCGGCCGCTTCCGCTGGGCGCGCACGGCGCGAGAGACGGCCAACGTCTACCGGCGCGCGCTGACGGATGACGAGAGGAGGGACGACTCGTGAGAACAACCCGTCGCTACGCCCCCTGGTGGGTGCTTATTTCCGACGTCACGCTCATCATCGCGAGTATGATCCTGGCCTATTGGATGCGTTACAAATTACGCTGGTTCCGCGACGTCAGCTACGACCATCCCCTATCCGCCTACATCCCCTTCATCCTCCTGTTCACGGGGTTGATTCTGCTGGCCTTCCGGGTCGACGGGGTCTACCAACACTGGCGGGGGAGCTCCTGGCTGGATCAGGTATATCACATCACCAACGCGGCGGCCAAATCGGTCGTGTTTCTATTTGCGCTGACCTTCTTCATGGACATCTTTCAACCCTTGCAGTATTCGCGGGCGCTCTTCCTGCAGGCTGGCTTGATCGTCATCGTCGTCCTGAGCGCGGGCCGCATCCTGCAAAATCTCACGATGGGCTGGTTGCGCACACGCGGCGTCGGCGTCGCCCGGGTGATCATCGTGGGCGCCGGAGAGGTGGGACGCACCGTCATGCGCACCATCGTCGCCCGGCCGGAATTTGGGTATCAGATCGTGGGCTTCGTGGACGACAATCCACAGAAGGGAGAGACCGACATCGGGCCGTTCAAAGCGCTGGGCCCCCTGAGCAACCTGCCCGAGTTGATCGAAAATGCGTCGGTCGACGAGGTGATCGTCACCTTGCCCTGGATGTACCACCGCAAAATCATGGCGATTGTCCGAGAATGCCGGCGACGCGAGGTCTGCGCGCGCATCGTGCCAGACCTCTTCCAGATGAGCCTCAGCCAGGTGGACGTGGACGATCTGGGCGGATTGCCCCTCATCAGCGTGCGCGAGGTAGGTTTTGGGAAATGGGAATTGACCATCAAGCGGGCGATCGACGTCGCGGGCGCGCTGACCGGGATCATCTGGGGCGCGCCGCTGTGGATGCTGATTGCCCTGGCGATCAAGCTCGATTCCCCCGGCCCGGTGCTCTTCCACCAGACGCGCGTCGGCGCCCAGGGCGAATTGTTCGAGATATATAAGTTTCGCTCGATGCGCGAGGGAGCGGAGGAAGAGGTCGAACAATTACGCGATCAAAACGAGGCGGATGGTCCACTCTTCAAGATCCAGGACGATCCGCGCTTGACCCGCGTGGGGAAACTCCTGCGCCGCGCCAGTTTCGACGAATTCCCCCAGTTATGGAACGTCCTGCGGGGCGAGATGAGCCTGGTAGGCCCCCGCCCACCGATCCCCTCGGAAGTCGAGGATTATCTCGAATGGCACAAGCGACGCCTGGAAGTTCGCCCCGGCATGACCGGCCTGTGGCAGGTCAGCGGCCGGAGCGAACTCACCTTTGACGAAGGGGTATTGCTCGACATCTACTACATTGAGAACTGGTCCGTGTGGCTCGACCTGAAGATCATCCTCCGCACCATCCCCCAATTTTTCTTCGGCGACGGCGCCTATTAGTCATACATAGCGCAGAGCGCGTCGACCTCGAACGGCCCGCCGTGCCCGACGTAGATCCGGCGCGGGCCGAGCGCCATGACCTGACGCACGCTTTCCCTGTTCCGCGCCAGAGCCCACGCGACCAGCGGCGGACCCGGCCGCCGGATCAGGCCGAGCATTTGGCCCATCACACTATCGCCGAGGATCAGGTCGCCGCTGTCGAGGCGCACCGAGACGGAACCCGGCGTATGGCCGGGGGTCGGGATTACCCGCCCGGCGACGCCGTATTCGTCCAGGCGGAACGGATCCGTAAAGACGATGTCCGGCTCAAAACCGAGCGACGGGCCGGGGGCGGCGAACCTTTGCATCACACGCATCACGCGCATCACGCACCCCACCAGGCGATTGCTCGGCTTGAGGCTGTCCGGCTGGTGGACGCCCTGCCGCAGCGCGTCCGCGTCGAGCGCGTGAACGGC
>DAOTUC010000121.1:0-10380 GCA_034437315.1 Anaerolineae bacterium | reverse complement strand
TGGTAGGCTCCGTCCTCCAGATAGAACCAATCCAGCGCCTTGTCGTACACCCGCCACACGACGTACTCCTGCACCCCATTGCGGCGATAGACGTCTTTCTTGTCGTACAGGTCGTAGGACGCGCTGCTGGCGGCGATCTCGGCGATCAATTCCGGCGGCCCCTCGACGAAATCGTCGTCGCTGATGCGGGAAGCGCCGCCCAGATTTTCCGCCAATCGCAACAAAGTATCCGGCTGCACCTCGTTGTCCAGATCCAGGCGCACGGTGGAATTGTCGTTCAGGTGAACGCCGGGTGTGGCGACGTGATAAATTCCCAACCAGATCATCATCTTTCCGTGCGCCTCGCTGTGACTGTTTCGTATTGGTGATGGCATATAGACCACTCCTTCGATCAATTCCGCTTTCTTGACGTGGGTCGCCGCTGCATAGCGCCGTTCAAATTCGGCCCGCGTGAGCCGGTCGCCGCTCTCCAGCGGCGGCGGGGCGACGTAGAAATCGACGTCGCGTTGTACGGCGCGGCGCTCCTGTTTCACCGGAATTTCAAGCGTGCTCATATCCACCTACCTCCTCGCCACATTCTCTCAAATCACAACCAACTATCCGGCCGGCCGAGATGTTGATCATGCACGATTTACCCTGAGGTTAACCACGACCTCAGGTATTAACTATTATATCACAAAAAATGGGCTATAACGTTGCAATCGTATTGCAATTTCGCGTTGCGCTATATCAGGCGCTTGCGACCGTTGCCTTTGGCGCAGACGTGCGTTTCACCGGGATTGATAGATTCGTTGCATAGGGGGCAGATAGGCCGCCCAGCGGAGACAACGATGGCGGCCTGGCGGGCCAGCGCAGCCATCAGGGGATGTTCGATCCAGATGTGGACGCGGCTGCCGTGTGTTTTTTCCGTCAGCTCCTCGGCCACGATGACCAGCAAGTGCTCGATCCGGTCGTAATTCAACCTCAAATTACCCACGCGAAAA
Source organism: Anaerolineae bacterium (assembly GCA_034437315.1). GTDB lineage: Bacteria > Chloroflexota > Anaerolineae > B4-G1 > B4-G1 > DSAR01. The sequence continues at coordinate 9,397 of DAOTUC010000121.1, read as the reverse complement.
AGCGGTTCGACCGGATGGATGAGGTCCATATCCTGCATTTCGACCGGCGTTTCAGCCGCGCCCTGTTGCTCCAGCACCGTCTGGATGGCGATGGAGAGCGCCGCGGCCTGTTCCTTTTCGATGATGAGCGTGACGACCATGTCGCCTTGGGCCGCCTGGAGGTAGAACGTGCGTCGCCCTGGCAGCCCAATGGCGTCGATGGTCACGAAATCCGCCTGACGCAATTCGATCAATTCAGGCCAGCTCATCTGTCGCCTTCTTTCTCCTTCTCTTCCTCTTTCTCTTCCTCTTTCTCTTCCTCTTTCTCCACATCGTCGCCGTCGGAGAAATCCCGCTCCCTCTCGGCCAAATGGATCAAGCGGGCCTCGACCCGTTGATTGACAGTCCCTTCGGGGAAGTTCCCCTCCGCGTCCCGCTCGCCAGCCGGTTCGCCCGTCAGGAGCGCTAACGCTTGATCGATCGTCTCCACTGCGTAGATGTGGAACTCGCCAGCCCGCGTCGCCTCGACCACGTCCTCCTGCAACATCAGGTGGTGGACGTTGGCGGCGGGGATGATGACGCCCTGCTGACCGGTCAGGCCTCGATCCCGGCACACGTCGAAAAAGCCCTCGATCTTCTCGTTGACGCCGCCGATGGGCTGAGCCTCGCCGTGCTGGTTGACCGATCCGGTGATGGCGAGCGACTGGCGGATGGGAATCTCCGCCAGCGCCGAGAGGAGCGCGCACAATTCCGCCATTGAGGCGCTGTCTCCGTCGACGCCGCCGTAGGATTGCTCGAACACCAGGCTGGCGGAGAGCGAAAGCGGATGCTCCGGCGCGTAGCGCGCGCCCAGGAAGCCGGACAGGATCAGCACCCCCTTGGAATGAATCGGGCCGCCCAGCTCGACCTCCCGCTCAATGTCGACTACCTGGCCCTTGCCCAGGCGGACGCGGGCGGTGATGCGGTTCGGTTGGCCGAAGGCGAAGTCGCCCAATTGGAGCACCGAGAGCCCGTTGATCTGGCCCACTCGCTCGCCATCAGTGGCGATCAGGATGACGCCCCGTTGGATGCGCTCCTGGATGCGTTCCCGTACCCGATCGGCCCGCCGTATCTGGGCCGCGATGGTCCGCTCCACGTCCTCGGTGGTCACGACCCCGTTGCCAGACACGCCGGCCCAGTAATCGGCCTCGCGCAGGAGGTCCGCGACGCTCAACATGTGGGCCGAGAGTTTCTCCGCATTCTCCGCCAGGCGGGCGCTGCGCTCGATGATGCGGGCGACAGCCTCCCGGTCGAAAGGCCGCAACTCTTCCGTGCGCGCCTTATCGGCGATCAGCCGGGCGTAGAGATGGTTGTTCTCCGGCGTGCGCGCCATCTCCTCGTTGAAATCGATCGGCGCCTTGAACAACTCGCTAAAATCCGGATCGTGTTGGTAGAGCACGTAATAGAGCATGCGCTCGCCCACCAACATCACCTTCACGTCCAGCGGGATCGCTTCCGGTTCCAGCGAGACGGTGCTGATCATACTCAGCGCCTTGCCCAAAGATTCGATGCGAATCTCGCGCGCCCGCAGCGCCCGTTTGAGACCGTCCCAGGCATACGGTTGCAACAAGACCTGCCGGGCGTCCAGGATCAGGTAGCCGCCATTGGCCCGGTGCAATGCGCCCGGCATGATCAAGTTGAAATCGGTGACCAGCGCGCCCATCTGCGAGATGTGCTCAATGCGCCCGATCAAATTGTTGTAGGTCGGGTATTCCTCGAACAAGACCGGCGCGCCCTCCGACTCGCTGTTATCGACCAGCACGTTCACCTGGTAGCGGCGGAGCAGCGGCGATCCCGTGACCGACTGGGGCAGCGAGAGGCTCGCCTGTTCCGGCGATTCCTCCTGTTTGCGGAAGCGATCCGCGTTATCGACCACGTCCTGTTCGAGCGCCTCCAGATAGGCGATCACCTCGGGCAGGTCGGCGTACTCCTCGCACAATTCTTCCAGCAGGAGATCGACGGTGAAAGCCGCCGCCTCCCGGTCCAGCGCCTTGACCTCTTGACGCGCATCCCGTTCCCACAGTTGCGCCTGGCGCATCGTCTCGTGAAGCTGCTCCTGAAGCCGGGCGATGTTCTCCTCGAAGCGCTCTCGCTCGTCATCCGGCAGTTCCTGGAATTCTTCCGGGTTGACGACCTCTCCGTCAATGGTCGGGGCCAGCGCCAACCCGGATGACGTGCGAATCATCACGATGTCTTGTGCGCGGGCCTTCTGTTGGATGTCGTTCAACGCTTTCTCCTGCTTTTCCTGTAGTTCTTTCTTGATCTCTTTGTCGCGGGCGCGATAATCGTCGCTCTCGAAAGCGGCCGGGATCGCCGTGCGCAGTTCTTCCACCAGTTGCTTCATATCGTCGCGCAGGTCGACGCCTCGCCCCGGGGGCAGCTTCAGCGCGACCGGTTTGTGAGGCTGCTCGAAATTGTTGACGTAACACCAATCCGGCGGCGTCGGTTCGCCGGCGGCCTGTTGATTCAAGAACTGGGTGATCGTCGTGCGTTTACCCGTACCGCTGGGGCCCAGGGCGAACAGGTTATACCCCTCCCGTCGAATGCCGATGCCGAACAGCGTCGCTTCGACCGCCCGCTCCTGGCCCACGATCTGGTCCAATGGTTCTAGTTCCTCCGTCGTCTCGAAATCGAACTGGGACGGATCACATCTCTGGCGCAACTTCTCTGGGGATAGCGCTTCAATCATGTCAGTTGATCTCCTTTAGCGAATCAGCGAGCAAGCGAATCAGCGAATGGGCGAAACGACACCCTGCAACCCCAAATCTACAACCCCGGTTCGTAGCCGGTCACGGCTTGACGCCATACGTTGGGGATGGGGACCGGCTTTTGGCGCGCGTAATCGTAGCACACCTGCACGGAATGGGCGATGGCGGCCAAGCGCCCGTCCGCGCCCGTCATCCGATAGTCGAAGCTGAAGCTGGAATTGCGCAATTCGCTCACCCGGGCGTAGACGGTCACCCGTTCGCCCAACTTGATCGGCGATTTGAATTGGCAACTGGCCTCGGCCAAAATGAAGCCCACCTGCTGGGGGTCGTCGGTCGCCATGTTCAACGCGCGCAGGTAGTGCATGCGCGCCTGCTCCAGGTAGGTGAAATAGACGGCGTTGTTGACGTGGCCCAGCGCGTCCACATCGCGCCAGCGAACCTCTACCGTGGTCGAAAAACGGAATTTCTCTTCAGTCATCGTTATCGCTCCACCTCGATGAAACGGGCCTCCCCCGTCTCCAGATCCAGAATGCAGAACGAGCGGGACTGGCGTCGTGTGCCGCCTAACGCGCCGGGATTGATGACGCGCGTGCGACCGACCTGCTCGTTCCGTCGCCGGTGGGTGTGCCCATGGAAGACGTAGGCGTACCGGCCGGAGCCGATCAAATTGTTCAACGCCTCCTCATTGTCGCCGTGGAGCAGCGCCGTCGCATAACCGTCCAGCGTCGGCTTATGCAGCCAGGCGAGGGGGTCATAGCCTAGCGCCTTCTCGGCCGCCTGCTGTATCTGTGCAGTCCGCCGGTCCATATTCCCCTCGGCGATCCAAACCTCAAAATCTTCCAGCGCCCGGACGATCTCCGGGCCACAGACATCGCCGCAATGTAAAATCTTCGCGACTCCTTCGTCGCGCAACAAATCGAGCGCCGTCTGCAAGTTGTGCAAATGGTCGTGTGTATCCGATATAACGCCTATTTTCATCCCCGCCTCCGATGTAAATGATAGCAGAAAGCGGCGTATTGTGCAACCTTGTGAACGGCGCTCACCTTGCCATTTGCCCAAAGCGCGGTATAGTTAAGCCGCTATGGAGACACCCGACCCTCAAACACGCGTCGACTTCGCCCGACGATTGCTGGCCTGGTTCGACCGTTGCGCCCGCGACTTACCCTGGCGGCGTCACCGCAACCCCTACCGCGTCTGGTTGGCGGAGGTGATGTTGCAACAGACCCAGGTCGAGACGGTCATCCCGTATTATGAGCGTTTCCTGGCCCGTTTTCCCACCGTCGAATCGCTGGCCCAGGCCCCGCTGGCGCACGTGCTCAAGCTTTGGGAAGGGTTGGGTTATTACGCCCGCGCCCGCAACCTCCACGCCGCTGCCCGGCAGATCGTGGATGTGCACGGCGGTCAGATCCCCGGCGCTTTCGAGGCGCTGCTCGACCTGCCCGGCGTGGGGCTTTACACCGCCGGCGCCGTCGCTTCCATCGCCTTCGGGCGAGCTGTCCCCGCCGTCGACGGCAACGTCCGCCGGGTGCTGAGCCGCGCCTTCGATGTCCGGGAGGACGTGACCCGCTCGGCGACCAAGCGCAAGCTGCGGGATCTGGCGGCCGACCTGCTCCCGCAGGAGCAGTCTGGGCCCTTCAACGAGGCCCTGATGGAACTGGGCGCCACCATCTGTACGCCGCGCAACCCGCGCTGCGACGCGTGCCCTGTCAACGAGCGCTGCCGCGCCCGCGCCCGGGGTTTGGCGAACGAGTTGCCCGTCAAGCGGCAGCGCGCGCCCACGCCCCATTACCACGTGACCGCCGCCGTCACCACCCGCGCCGACGGGCGCGTGTTGCTCGCGCAGCGCAATCTCGACGACATGCTGGGCGGTCTGTGGGAATTCCCCGGTGGAAAGTTAGAGGACGGCGAGACGTTGCCCGATTGCCTGGCCCGCGAAATGCGCGAGGAGCTGGCCGTGACCGTCGAGGTGGGCGAGCGCCTGACCCGCATCGAACACGCCTACACCCACTTCCGTATGACGCTCCACGCCTTCCGCTGTCGCCTGATCGCAGGCGAGCCCCGCTGTCTGGACTGCGCCGATTTCCGCTGGGCGCTCACGGCCGAGATGGCCGAACTCCCCATGTCAGTCGCCGATCGCAAGATAGTGCAGGCGCTCATTGGCGGATAGTGGCTGCATAGGACATAGGACATTAGACATTGGATGTTGGACATAGGACATAGAACGGAGATTTCATGCAACTTTATCTGATACGACACGGTCAGAGTTTCGTTAACCTTGAGGATTGGAAGGGAGAACCCTCCGACGCCGGGCTGACCGATCTTGGACAGAAACAGGCCGCCGCCCTGGCCCATTGGTTGCCGGAGAACCTGCCGCAGGTGGACGCTCTCTACACCAGCACGATGCGGCGCGCCCTCGAGACGACCCGGATTTTGACCAGTATGTATCCCCTGGAGACCCGCGAGGACGACCGGTTGCGCGAGTTGGGCAACAACCGCTTCGATCATATGCCCTGGCCCGATGGCTTTGCGCCCAGAGTCGACGATTACGCCGCCGACTACTGGTCCAGCGAGCGCCCCTATGCCAAGGTCATCCCCGCCGCCGAGGGGAGCGAGAGCTTTATGCACTTCCGCACGCGGGTGGGCGATTTCATCGAGGAGGCCCTCCAGCGTCATCGAGACCAAAAGGTCGTCGCCGTTTGCCACGGGGGCGTGATTGGTGTGACCTTCGATCACGTCTTCAACGTCGGCCCCTGGCGACGCTGTGAGATATGGACGTATAACACCGGCGTCTCCTGCATTGAGTACGTGGATCATCCAAACCGTGAGGTGTGGCGCCTGCACTACCACAATCGCATCGACCATTTGCACGGCCAATTTACCGATTAGGCAACGAAAGGCAAATACTTATGTATGGATGGATGGGTAAAATCCTGGACGTCGATCTGACGACCGGCGCCATCGAGACCCGGCCCCTGGACGCACAGCTAGCCCGCCGCTTCCTCGGTGGTCGCGGCCTGGGCGCACGCCTGTTGTGGGACCTGGTCGGCCCCGATGTCGATCCCCTGTCGGCGGAAAACGTACTGATCTTCGCCGCCGGCCCGCTGACGGCCACTGGCTACCAGACCGGCAATCGCTTCACTGTCAGCGCCAAGAGCCCCCTGACCGGCGCGGCGCTCGACGCCAACGCTGGCGGTTTCTGGGGCGTGCAACTCAAGCGCAGCGGTCACGACGTCCTCATCGTCCGGGGACAAGCCGAGCGGCCGACCTGGCTAGAAGTCACACCCGAGGGCGCGACCCTGCACGACGCCGCGCACCTGTGGGGCCGGCGGGTGAGCGAGACGACCGAGGCATTGGGCCAGCGGCAGAATAAGCGCAGCGTGCTCTGCATCGGGCCGGCGGGCGAGAATCAATGCCGTATCGCGGCGATTATGAACGACGGGACCCGCGCTCTGGCCCGGGGCGGGCCGGGGGCCGTGATGGGCGGCAAGCGCCTCAAGGCCATCGTCGTCGAGGGCGACCGCCGCCCCGAGATCGCCGACCGGGAACGTCTCAAATTTGTCCGTTACGAGAGCCGCAAGATGTTGACCGCCAGCCCCCTGACCAGCCAAGCCCTGCCGGAATTCGGCACGGCGGTGCTGGTGAACCTCGTCAACGAGATCGGCGCGTTCCCCACCCGCAACTTCCGCCAGAGCCAGTTTGAGGGCGCGGCCCGCATCTCCGGCGAGGCGCTGACCGAGCGTCACCTGGTCGAGAAGGCCGCTTGCTGGGGTTGCCCCATCGGCTGCGCCCGCGTCAGCCGGACCGAGCGGGTCGAGGCGGAGGGGCCGGAATATGAGACCATCTGGGCCTTCGGCGCTCAATGCGGGGTGGACGATTTATCCGCCATCATCGAGGTCAACGCGCTATGCAACGACCTGGGGCTGGATACCATCTCCACCGGCTCCACCATCGCCTGCGCGATGGAAATGGCCGAACTGGGCCATATTGAGGGGCAAGTGGCAGACGATGACCGCTTGCGCTTTGGCCGGGCCGACCTGCTGGCTCCCGTGGTGGAGGCCATCGCCTACCGGCGCGGCCTGGGCGACGAATTGGCCGAGGGCAGCCGCCGCTTCGCCGCCCGCTACGGCGCGCCGGCGCTCTCGATGAGCGTCAAGGGGATGGAACTGCCGGCCTACGATCCGCGCGGCATGCAGGGCCAGGGCCTGCTCTTCGCCACCTCGAACCGGGGCGCGTGCCACATGCGGGGCAATATGCTGGGGCCGGAGGTGTTGGGGCTGCCCAAGATGATCGACCGCTTTCAGGTGCAGGGCAAATCCGGTTACGTCATCCTGCACCAGAACGCGGCCGCCGCCATCGACGCGCTGGGCGTCTGCAAGTTCGCCAACATGGCGGTGGCCGACGAATACTTCGCCCGCGCGTTGAGCGCCGTCACCGGGCTCGCCGTCACCGCCGGCGACCTGATCGAGATCGGCGAGCGCATCTGGAACCTGGAGCGGCTCTATAACCTGCGCGAGGGCTTCACTGCCGAGGACGACACCCTCCCCCCGCGCCTGCTGGAGGAGCCGGTGGCAGAGGGGCCTAGCCAGGGATGGGTGGTCAAACTAGCCCCTATGCTGGCCGAGTACTACCGCGCGCGCGGCTGGGACGAACGCGGCATCCCCACTCCCCAGACCCTGGAAAAACTCGGCCTGACCGAACTACCCAACCACCCAACCATCCAATCACCCAGGAGCAACCGATGATCGACGAACGAATCTACCAACAATTTCGCGAGATCGGGCGGGATATGTACGTGGACCGGCTGGTCAGTTCCCACGGTGGGAATTTGAGCGTGCGCTTCGGCGACCGGGTCATCATCAAGCGGCGGGGCGCGATGCTGGGCCGGCTCAAACCCCGCGACCTGGTCGAGACCGGCCTGCTGAAAAACGACAGCGGCGTGGCCCTGGCCTCGTCCGAGTTGATCGTCCACCGGGCCATCTACCAGGCCACCCCGGCGCTGGCCGTCGTCCACGCCCACCCGCGCACGGCGGTCGCTTTCTCCCTCAGCCGCGAGGAGATCGTGCCCATCGACAACGAGGGCTCGTATCTGCTGAAGAAAGTGCCCGTCGTCTCGGTGGAAATGGCCTCCGGCAGCCCGGAGATGGCGGCCGCTATCTCTGAGGCCCTGAAGGCATACAAGGTCGTCATGTTGCGCGGTCACGGCAGTTTCGCCACCGGGCAGACGCTGGACGAGGCTTTCCAATGGACCAGCGCGCTGGAGGAGTGTTGCCAGATCATCTTGGCGGCCAAGCTGCTTGACGAACCCTTCATCGAGTACCGCAAGATGAGCGGTGATTACGATAGCTGGTAGAGCGTGTTACGCCTTTCGCTTCGGCAGCAAGAAGATAAGCGGCAGCCCGAGAAACGTCATCGCGGCGCTGGCGACGAAGGCGCTGCGTAATCCAAAGTAGTCTCCCACGACCCCGACCCCAACGGCGATCCCGGAATTGAGCACGAAGCTCATCGCCATATACAGCCCGTTGGCCAGGGCCCGGTTCTCGGGGTAGCTCTCCTGCACGATGGCCATAACCACCGGCGTCACGGAGAGAAAGGCGAAACCCAGCAACAGCAACAGCGGAAACTGGGACCAGCCATTGGTCCACATAAAGGCGAACATGATCAGCGGCGTCAGAACGATCGAGGCGAGGAGCACGACCCGTCGTCCCAGGCGGTCGCTGATCGATCCCCCCAGGAGCGCGCCAGCCGTCCCCGCGATCTCCAGGATGGAGACGGCGGCCCCCACGAGCCACAGCGCCGCCCCCTCTTCCTTCAGGTAAATGGGCAGGTAGGTGGTCAGGGAGGCGCTCATAAAGGCCCGCGCCGCGGTGATGCCGGTCAGTGGCAGGAAGACCGGCGCCATTCCCCGGATGGCGCGCCGCCATGGGATCTGCTCCTCGGTTTCTGGCGGGCGACCCGAAACGTCCCGCAGCAGAACGTACAGCACGACGGAGGCCAGGATGCCGCCGGTCATCAGCCAGGGTGTTCCCTCAATTCCCAACAATTCGATGCCGCTGACGATGACGATGGGCCCCAGCACCCGCCCCAGTTCCCCGCCGACCATCCAGAAGCTCATCCCGCGCCCCAGGTTATGGCCCGATAGCCGCCCCGCCATCACTGGCCCCAGAGCGTGAAGCAGGGCGGAACTGACCCCGGCGACCACCAGGAACATCGCCACCACGGCGTAACTCGGCGCGACACCCAGCAAGCTCATCATCGTCGCCGTCACGGCCGGCGCCAGGATGAATAGGATGCGCAGACTGACACGATCAGAGAGGTAGCCGATGAAGGGCTGCAAGAGCGAGGGCCATTGCATGAAAGCCCGCAATAGCCCGGCCTGGGCGTTGGAGAGCAACAGCGTCTCCTTGAAGACGGGCAACAGCGAGGGCAAAAACCCGGTGTAGGTATCGTGAATTGCGTGCCCGGCGCTGATGGTGGATACCAGCCCTGTTTGGAATGGCTCCTCGGACGGAATCGCCGGATCAAACGTTGATCGCTCTGCTACATTTTGTCTCGTTGACATAATGGATTGTCTCCTAGAATTGAAGTATTAGCGGGAGTGGAGAGATCAACGCCAATCATAGCCGATTTTAGGCGCTTGCACAAGTTGGGACTCTGATTGCCCCAGGTCCGCC
>DAOTUC010000120.1:0-15377 GCA_034437315.1 Anaerolineae bacterium | reverse complement strand
AAGTGTCCCCTTGAATTGGCTGGCTACGACATCAGCCAGATGCCCATAGCCCGAGTCTTGCGGGGACAATTACTCGGATGGCCCCCCGAACTTCTTCAGGAGGCTGTCCCAAGCGTGTAACGCTCCCGTAAATAGGCTTGCGCAAGCCTAAAATTCGCGGTATAATGCGCGCGGAGGTGGAACGAATTATGCCGTTATATGAATATCAATGTGAAGATTGCGGCGTTCGATTCGAGCGTCGACAGCGTATGACTGAAGAACCGGTCAAGGTCTGCCCGGATTGTGGAGGCGATGTGCATCGTCTCATCCATCCCGTGGGCATTATTTTCAAAGGATCTGGTTTCTACGTGACCGATAATCGGGCTAAATCGAGCACAGCCAGTCCGGCGAACAAGTCGTCCACGTCTTCGGAAGGGTCTTCGAAAGGAGGCGCATCCAAGTCGACCGAATCCGCCGCTGACAAGAGTAGCGACAAAAAAAGCGAGAGCAAGAGCGAATAACCCCATCGACAACAGGATGGGAACGCGCTGGATCGCTATATCGTTTGGGTGCGTTTCATTTGGGTCCAAGCTCGTAGTAGGCGATTTATCGCCGTAAAAGCGCCCGCACGACAAACATTTGAAACACACCCATATCGTTTGATAAGACAGTGAAACCAGGTTTATGCCTTCGTAGTTTAGGGAAAACCTGGTTTCTTTTCTGTTATGAACTGGACGGCCCCGATCTACAGTTGGAATCCCCCGCTGGCGTGGATGATCTTTTGGTCATAATCGGTCACGTAGGTCAACAATTTCTTCTTTATCCGTCGCCACTCTTCAGAGGTGAGCGCCTTTTGTAAATGATCCAGCTCTTCCGTCACACCTCCCTGAAGAATTTGTGGATGGTCGCCATATTGCGTGTACCAGGCGTCCGTGGGGCGGATACCTAACTTGACCAGGCCTGGGCCAAGCTCTCGCATGACAAATTCGAAGTACTCGTCCTCTCTCCCCGGGCGGATATTCCAAGACATTAACAGTTTATACATCTGTTTCCCTTATTCCCCCTCTACTCACAACCCAAAATCATCATCGCCTGCTCGGCTTGAGATTTCCAAACGGCGGGAGGATTCAGGTCTAAGAATTGCTGGTAGGTCTCGCAAGCAATCCCCACATCCCCGCTCTGGGCGTAGGCGCTGGCCAGCGCGTAGTTAGCCTCTGGCAATTTTGGCGCGTTCTCAAGCGCCCGTTCGAGCGCATCAATCGCTGCTTCATAATCGCCCTGTTGTAGATAGACGTTTCCTAAGCCGACTAAAGCCTCCGGCATGCCCTCGCGCAACGCCAAAGCCTCCTCGAACTCAGCGATCGCCTCGTCCAACAGTTCCGCGTTGGGCGGCGACATCTGTTCTCTCGGGAGCGCCAGGGTCAGATAAGTGGCGCCCAATTGGTAATGTGTGTCGGCGTCGTCAGGGTCGAGGGCCAACGCAGCCTGGAACTCGGGGAGCGCCGCGTTGGGGTCCTGGAGTTGGTAATACGTCACGCCCAGGTTGTGATGGGCGGCGGCGTTATCCGGGTCCAACGATGTCACCCTGTTAAATGCATCGACCGCTTTCATCAATGCATTCGTCCGATTGTACGCTTGCCCCAATAGGAAGTAGGCCTCGCTATTCTTGGGGTCCATCCCGACAATCGTTTCTAGATCGGCGATGGCCCCGGTATACTCCCCCGCATCCATATGAGCCTGAGCGCTGGATAAGAGCGCGTCCATCTCTGCGCTATCCGTCCCCAGCGCATCGGGTTGGGTCAGAAAGAGAAACAGACCGATTGTTATCAAGACGAGCACAGCCACAATAGCTATTATGTGTGATTTATCCATCATATCCTCCATTTTTGTGAAAAAGGCGATGCTAATTCAGGTTGGGTTCTAAAACGACGATTTGCGTTTCTTCCGAAAGACTGCTCTTGGATACTTTGAGCATCTCCTCACTCTCAATATCTGCTAAACCCATCTCTTTCAAGAAGCGGCTCAGCCCGCCCAGTTTGACCTGCAAACCTTTGACTTTATAATACATGGGAACAACGATGCCGGGCTCAAAGAGGCTGATCGCCTCGGCGGCCTGGGCCGGGCCCAGGCTGCCCCCCCCGCCGACGGGGACGAGCAGGACGTCCACCGGGCCAACGTTCTCGACCTGAGACTGGTTGGGTATATGGCCCAAATGTCCCAGATGGCAGACCGTCAGGTTGTCAACGGTGAAGGTGAACACGGTATTCAAACCTCGCTCGGCGCCGCGTTTCTTATCGGCAAATGTGGCGACGCCGGTGATGAAAACGCTACCAATCTCATACTCGCCTGGCCCATCGATCAATTGAGAGGGCCCTCTCACGCCCGATGTATACCGGCAGGCTTCGTCGTCGTAACTCACGGTGATGATTTCCCCCCGTGGTTTAGGATAAGTCAGCCCAAGTTCCGGGGGGAATGGGTCGGTGACGACGTTGGCGAATCCTCTATCGCTCAATCGAAAACAGGTCTGACCGTACCAGGTGATGTTCATACGTCGCTTTTCCAGCCTTTCTTCTATTGGAGCGCCCAGTCGTTCGACAGTTTACCAACCTCTCGCCGGCTCGTTGTCGGAATTGGCCGAGAATAGTTTCGGAACGCTTCGCTTCAATGATTAAATTTCCAACTCGTAGCAATTATACCTCGACTGTCACAGATGCCAAGTTATCAAGTCGTTGTCAAAACGGAGTCTGTTACAACCCGCTTTGAATGGGCCAAGCGAGCGGCTGTCGCCGGGTTGTGGATGTTTGTATTGACGCCATCATTGAATTATAATGATGCGGGTGGCTTTCTGCCCACTCATCAGTCTTGTTCTGTTAATTATGTTGATCTTGGAGGTGTATCATGGCGTACAACTTATTGGGGGAGACCGGCGTTTGGATCTCAGAACTCTGTTTTGGGACGTTGTCCTTCGGCGGCGCGGCCGATGAGGAGACGGCGGCGGCGATGTTCCATCGTTGCCGAGAGGTGGGCGTCAACTGCTTTGATTGCGCCAACGTCTACCAGAAAGGCGCGGCGGAGGAAATTCTGGGCCGACTCATCGCCGATTGTCGCGACGAGGTCGTCATCACCAGCAAGTGCTATTTCCCGATGAGCGACGACGTCAATGCCCGGGGCGCGTCGCGGCGGCATATTATGCAGGCGGTCGAGAATAGCCTGCGGCGGCTCAACACCGATTATATCGACGTCTATTTCATTCACCATTTCGACGATCACACGCCGTTGGAGGAGACGCTCCGAGCGCTGGATGATCTGGTGCGTCAGGGCAAAATACGCTATCCGGCGGCCAGCAACTTCGCCGCGTGGCAGGTCGTCAAGGGACTGGGCGTCTCGGCCCGCGAGGGGTGGGCGCCTTTCGCCTGCATCCAGCCGATGTACAATCTGGTGAAACGCCAGGCCGAGGTGGAGATCTTGCCCATGGCCCAAGCGGAGAATTTGGGCGTCATCACCTACAGCCCGTTGGGCGGGGGGTTACTGACCGGTAAGTACGGCCCTCGGCGTCGGCCTGAGCGGGGGCGGCTGATCGAGGATAAGATGTACCAGACCCGATACGGGGCCGATTGGATATACGAGGTCGCCGGGCGCTTCACCCGTTTCGCCCGAGAGCGCGGCTACGACCCGGTCAGCCTGGCGGTGGCCTGGGTCGCCGCCCATCCGGCTATTACGGCGCCCATCATTGGCGCGCGGAACCTGGAGCAGTTGGCCGGGTCGCTGGGCGCGTTGGAGATCGAGATGACGCCCGAATTGTACGCCGATGTATCCGCCCTCTCTCCCGAACCGCCGCCAGCGACCGATCGCAGCGAGGAGCGCACCGCTTTTACCTACGACGCGCAGTTGTCGGCCCGCGCCGCCTGAGCGCCACACCCGCGAATCAATTACTCGCCGGGCAGAAGTCCAGACCCTTTCGCTTGGCTGAGGATTGGCTGTCGCCCACGCTAGAGGCTCTTCAACAGCCCCTGCCCCCAGGATTTGATCAGGAAGGCGGTCAATTTCTCGCGGGGTTTTCCTCTGCCGGTATCTTCTTCCGTATACTCGCGCTCCAGGAGACCGAAATTCGCCAGGATGTGGATGACCATGCGGAGGATAGATCCATGCAGCGTGATGCGAGCGAAACGCGAATCCGGCGCGCTCCACGAGAGGCCGGTCGCCTCAATCAACTCGTCGGCGAACGGCTCGAAAGGGATGCGCTTATCGGTCGGCAAGGCGCACAGGCGCTGCAACGTCTCACGCCGGAAGCCGGTGGGTAGAGATTCCCCCATCCCTTCAAAGGGGTAGGCGATCAGCCAGTTGACCTGTTTAAACCAGGTCAACAACATCAACCATAATTGGATTTCGGGGATGACGTCCAGGAACTTCTCGCCGTTCGGCGTGAGTCGCCAGATGCGGGATGAGCCGCCCTCAATCAAGCCGCCTATCTCGGCCAATACGTGCAAGAAGTAGAGTGGCCAGATGTCGGTCTCGGTGCGCAATTTGTAGGTGTGATCGCCGACGGTGTGGTCGAGTATCGGCGGGTTGACGAATTGGGCCGTTATCGCCCGGACATCCTTGAGCTTGAAGTTGCCGGTCCCCTGAGTCCCGACTGTTTTGTGGTCGCGCAAATAAATCAGCAGGGTCGTCATATCACGCCGCAACGGCAGGCCCTCAATTTCGGCGCGTTGTTCCTTGGTCAACGAGCGCCGCCACGTCTCTATCCGACGTACCATCGAGATGTTTGTTTTGGTTGGCATGTTATGCAGGTTTTTCCTTTCACTATTATGAACTGCTGAGCGCAATGGCGAGCACTGTCGCCGTCAGCGCCACCAGCACCCCCACGATGATGAAGGCGGCCGCCGTTTGCTCCGTTCGGTGTCGAAAGCGACCGGTGGCCCACAGGAAAAGCCCCACGGCCAGGGCGGACCCGATCAACACGCCAGTCGTGTACGTGAACGCTGTAGCCATCAGATCCGGCAGATCGACTTCAATGATCAGCCGTTCAAATAGCATGAGCGTGAACCGGCTGCCCAGGAAGGCGTATCCGGCGCCGACGATGAGGCCGACGATGATGAGGGCGACGCCGGTCAAGCGGTTTCGCCCGCGTTCCAGCCATATCGTGATGACGCCCATCACAATCAGGGCCAGGGCGAAGGTGAGGACGATGATGGATATGAACTCAATCACTTAACATCTACCTCAGAATAACTTCAGTTGTTCCACTTCGGGGGCAGGCTCGAACTCAGCGATATGCTGCATCTGTGTGATGATGTCTGGAATGCGGCGCATATCGTCCACCACGGTCTGGCGCAGACTGGGCTGGTGCAGGGCCGCGGCCGGATGGTACATAGGATAGTAGATGATGTCATCAATTTTGCGGGGTTGTCCGTGGACCTGGGAGATGCGCGCCTTGGGGAACGCGCGCGCCATGGAGAATCGCCCCAGGGTCACGATGATTTTGGGTTGGATCACCGTGATTTGCCGTTCCAGGTAGGGCTTGCAGGCCGCGATCTCTTCGGGGAGTGGATCTCGGTTGCCCGGCGGGCGGCATTTGATGACGTTAGTGATGTAGACCTCCTCCCGGTTCAGGTCGATGCTTGCCAATAATTCTTCCAGAAACTGACCGGCCGCCCCCACAAAAGGCCGGCCCTGTTGGTCTTCGTGAAAGCCGGGGGCCTCGCCGATGAACATCACGTCTGCGTCGGCGGGCCCCTCGCCGGGCACGGTTTTGGTTCTTCCTTCGTGCAGGAGACATTTTTTACATACGGCGATTTCCGCTATCAGCGCATCTAATTTCGGCACACGATTCCTCCTATGTGTGATCTATTCGTCCACCGGGTCTTTCGTGGGGCTATTGTCTACTCGAATTGATTATAGCGTATCCCCATTGATTTGTCCAACAAAGCCCCGATGTTCATCCTGTCGAGACAGTCAGGATCTCGCCTCCTAGCGCCGCCATCAGGTTCTGGCGCAATGTATGGATGCGCGCCTGGTAGGCCGCCCCGGACAAGTTCGCTTCCATCAGCAACGCATTTTCGCCGTCCCGGTAATAGCCATATTGGACGCTCTTGAATTGGAATCCGTACTTTTGGTAAAGGCGTTGGGCCGTTTTATTGGAGGGGCGCACCTCCAGGGACATCATTCGCACACCCCGTTCGAGGGTTTTTTCTATAGCCGTCAGCAGCAGAAGCTCTCCTAACCCCCGGCCTCGCCAATCTGGATGAACGGCGATGGTGCTGATGTGCATCTCGTAGGCGCTTTCAAGGCGGAAACCGACGTAACCGATCACGCCTGGCTTTTCTCGTCTGCTCAACACTCGGTTAAAGCACCGCGCCCACCAAGGCCTACGGCCCATAGCTGCTTCGTTCCGCCTTTCCCTCAGGGCGGCGGGTTCGAGCAGAACGTAGTAGGCGGATCGGGAGTTGCGGCGCAGTTCGTGCATATAGGCCGACTCTCGCCAGGGGGAGGGAAACGATACGCGGTCGATGGCGGCGACTATCGGCACGTCTTCGGGTTCCATTGGCCGAATGACGTATTGTGAGGACCGGGGCGCCTTTGAACACACGACGGGTTACACGGGGTATTGAAGGTAGATCGGCGCCAGGGAGGCCGGGTCGTCGGTCTCGCCGCGCTTCAATCGTCGCCATCCGATTTCTGCCAGGTGCCCGGCCCGGCGCAGCCGCGCCGCCGCCGGCAGCAGGATCGCCGCGTCGCCCAGGTCGTTCAGGACAGCGGCCCCGGCCGGATCAACTTCGCCGCAGAACAGCGTGGGGGAGGCGATCTGCTCCGCCAACTTTTGCCACGTCGTCAAGCGGGGCGGCTGACGCATACGCCATTCTCCGTCCCGCCAGCGGTAGATGGCGGTGCAGATGCGCTGGCGCCCGGCTTGTAATACGGCGCACAAGGGGCGTGCGTCCTGCCCCAGGGCTTCCACGAGGACGTCCAGCGTGGGCACGCCAATGATGGGGATATTTCGGGATAGGGCGAGCCCTTTGGCTATGGACATCCCCACCCGTAACCCGGTGAAAGAGCCAGGGCCGCGCGTCACTGTCACGCCGCTGAGGCGCTCGGTTTGGACGTTCAATTGGTTCATCGTCGTCGCCAGGCGGGGCGGAAGTTCAACCGTGTGCCGCCGGGGCGCCGTCCATGTATACTCCGCCAGCACGCGGAACCCGTCGTGGAGCGCCAGGCTGGCGTAGGTCGTCGCTGTATCAATGGCAATCAACATCCGTTATGCTCCAAAAGCCGCTTGGCGAAATGCCTGTAGCAAAGCCTGATGGCGCTTTCCCAATGCCGAGATGTGAAGCGCGCGTTGGGTTTGGTTGCTATAGCCGACGAAATCCAATTCAATCCATAGATGGTCGGACGGAATCAGCGACCGCGCCCTCTCCGCCCATTCGATCACGCATATGGCGTGGGACGCGCCCAGGAACTCGTCGAGGCCCAACGACCAGGCCTCCTTAACTCCGGAGATGCGATAGAGGTCGATGTGATAAAGGCGGGTTTTATCCTGTTCCTCACTCGACGGGGGGCGCGTGTACTCGCGTATTAGGACAAAGGTAGGGCTGATGAGCGTCTGCTCCACACCCCACCCGCGACCGATGCCTTGGGCCAGGCACGTCTTGCCTGCCCCCAGCGCGCCCTCCAGGCAGATGACGTCGCCTCCTTGCAACAGAGCGCCCAGCCGGGCGCCCAGCCGTTGGGTTTGGGACGCACTTCGGCTCACAAATTCCAAAGAATGTTCGTCAAGAATGGGATTCATCCGGTCTACCTGGGATTATTGACGTTCATAAAACGGGCAAGCGATGACTTATGGATGATTATACAACCGATAATCGCACTCGGCAAGCTTACACTTGCGCTACCCTCTGTGCGTATCTTCTCTTCGGGGCGCTCGTGTCAGGTTTGTAACCTGTCGCTTCGGCGTCTTCTCAATCAACTGGGGCAAGGTAATGGAGCGGGCGGTGCATCCGCGTCATCTTGACGGCCTAGATGCCAGTAGGATGCTGCGGACACATTACGCTCGCCCGGCTCTATGATGCCCCCGACTTTTTGAGAAGATACTCACTTATGACAAAACTGGTAAAAGAGAGAAATCCGTATATAATACACCTTGAAGTTTTGGCGATCACGCATTTGAACTGCAAACTTATGACACCAAAATGGAGTAATCACTTTGCGCTACTTAATCATCTCGGACGTTCACGCCAATCTCGTCGCTCTGGAAGCGGTCTTGGCGGATGCATCGGATTTTGACAAGATCTGGTGTCTGGGTGACCTGGTCGGCTATGGTCCCAATCCAAATGAATGCGTCGAACGGATACAAGAATTTGATCACATCAGCCTGGCAGGCAATCACGACTGGGCGGCCCTGGGCAAACTTGATCTACGCAGCTTCAACACTGACGCGCGGGACGCAAATTTATGGACGCGGACTGAACTTTCGCCCGGATCGCGGGAGTATTTGCAACGTCTTCCCACCCATCGAGAGGAGGATGGCATTTATATGGCCCACGCCAGCCCGCGAGAATCGGTATGGGAATACGTGCTGGATGCCGCTATAGCTCACCTGAATTTTTCGCACTTTTCCACGACGATTTGCCTGGTCGGTCATACCCACGTGCCTATCATTTTCGAGCTGGACGAGAGCCCTCAGCGTTGCAAGACATCGGTGCCCCCTTTCTCCGAGCCGCGCCCAATTGGCGATTCAAGGGCGATCATCAACCCGGGGAGTGTGGGGCAGCCCCGCGACGGCGACCCTCGGGCCAGCTATGCGATACTTGATTTGGAAGACATGACGTGGGATCACCGCCGGGTGACCTATCCGATAGAGATCACACAAGAACGTATGCGGGCTCGCGGCTTGCCCCATCGCCTCATCAACCGGCTGGAGATGGGACGATAGAGGGGAACTTTTGCGCACGCTATCACGTCTAGAGAGAAATGGCTATGTTAATGGTTGTGTTCGTGACAAGGCCTAACCAACAGAATCCTTGTGCGGTGGTCAAGAATTTGGTGGTCAATAGCTCCTTTTAGCTCTGGCTTCGCCAGGTTAGCGTCTAACCAAGTTAGGAGAAGAAGATGAACAGAAAAATTAGATTTAGCCTCATACTCTCTACGATCGTTTTGCTCGTTTCGTTTCTGGGCTATGGCTGCCGGGCCTCAAGCAGTGACGTCGTGAGGACGATGGAAGTCGAGGCGCCCGTCGAAATGGCGGAGGAAGCGGAAGCGTTCAGCGCGCCATCGCAACCGGTCTCTGGGGCCGCCGAGGCCGCCAGCGCCGCCAATATTGAACGGCTCATCATCCGCAATGCCTCGCTGGAAGTCACCGTGAAAGACACCGAGGCCGCCATTGAGACCCTCAACGGGATCGTTGACGAAGCCGGCGGTTACATCGTCGAATCGAGCGTCTACAAATACCAGGAAAACAAGCGAGCGTCGGTCACGCTGCGCATTCCGGCCGAGAAACTGGACGAGACCCTGGAGCAGATTCGGGAGATCGCGACCGAGGTGCAACGGGAGAGCGTTTCCGGGCAGGATGTAACCGAGGAATACGTCGATCTCAAATCTCGATTGCGTTATCTGGAGGCGACTGAGGCCCGTCTGTTGGAATTTCTGGAAGATGCGGAGGATACGGAGGCCGCCTTGGCCGTCTACGACAAGTTGCAGGGAATACAGGCCGATATTGAGCGCGTCAAGGGGCGGATGCAATATCTGGAACAATCGGCGGCGATGGCGACCGTCAACTTGACCATCACGCCCGACGCACTGGCTCAACCCATCCATGTGAAGGGATGGCGTCCGGGCGGCACGGCGCGCCAGGCTATCGAAGCGCTCATCAGCGTACTTCAATTTTTCATTGACGCGCTCATCGTGATCGTCCTCCTGATTTTCCCCGTTTTACTCATCATTGCCGCGCCCGTCGCCGGCATGATCTACGTCATACGCGCCATACTTCGGAGACGACGCGCTCGCAAGAAAGATGAATAGAAGTAAAAACCACTTCTCAAATTACATCTGTATCACTAAAAGGGGGCTTTCCTGAGCCAGGAAAGCCCCTGTGTGCTCATTTCACGCGCTGAATGCGCGTGCGTTGACGTGCGCTTATGCGCGCTTGCGATTTACGCTAAAAAGCCTATAATTGCAGTAATACTTTAATATGGAGAGTGTATAGATGCCAGCAGAACGATTTATACCCGGTGAAGAGAACGGGGCCGAAGACAGCGATCAAGCCAATTTGATGGCGCAGATGCTCGAAGACTATCTGTCCTGCGAACGTTTGAGGCGCGGAGAGATCGTCTCAGGTGTCGTGGTCCATGCAAATAATCACGAGGTCATCGTGGACGTCGGAGCCAAGTGTGAGGGGATCGTGCCGGACCACGATCTAGAACGATTATCAGAAGAAGAATTAGAGATGGTGCGAGAGGGCGAGGAAGTGATGGTCTTCGTCGTCAATCCAGAGGACGCCAACGGGAATATCCTACTGTCCCTCTCTCGCGCACAGATCGCCCAGGAGTGGCGCAAGATGAAACGACTGCTCAAGACGCAGAAGATCGTCGAGAGCCAGGTGACTGGGTGCAACAAGGGCGGCGTGCTCGTCCACATCGGGAAGTTGCGCGGGTTTGTGCCGGGCTCGCAACTGGACGCCGCTCGATCTGTTCGACAAAGCTCATCCGGATCCGGGGAGGAGAATCGTTGGTCCCCTCTCATAGGCGAGATGCTCAAACTCAAAGTCATTGAGGTCGACCGCCAACGCAATCGCCTGATCCTTTCTGAGCGGGCCGCTTTGCGCGATTGGCGCAAGAACCAGCGCGAGAAATTGCTCCAGGATCTCGAAGAGGGTCAGGTCAAGAAGGGGCGCGTGGTCAATCTGGTTAAATTCGGCGCCTTCGTCGACCTGGGCGGCATAGATGGGTTGATTCATCTATCCGAACTTTCCTGGAGACGGGTCGATAATCCCCGCGAGGTCGTGGAAGTCGGCCAGGAAGTTGAGGTCTACGTGCTCAGCGTGGACCTGGAACGGGAACGGATCGCGCTGAGTTTGAAGCGATTGCAGCAGGACCCCTGGGACTCGGTGGAAGAGCGCTACCAGGAGGGGCAACTGGTCGAGGGGGTCATCACACGGTTGACCAAGTGGGGCGCATTCGCCAGCATCGTCGACGACGAGGCGATTGAGGGTTTAATTCATATCTCCGAACTGGACGAAGGGCAAGTGGGCCATCCGCGTGACGTAGTTCAGCCGGATCAAGTGGTCGTGTTGCGCGTGATCGGCATAGACGAGGATCGCCACCGCATGGCGTTGAGCCTCAAGCAGGTTGATCAAGGCGCTTATCTCGATCAAGATTGGGAGGCCGTCGTGGAAAGTCAACAGATGGAACCTGCCAGCGCGTTATCGGCGGCGTTATCGGATAGCCAATTGGCTGAAGGACAGGAACAGTTTGATCAAAAGAATCTCTCAGCGTGATTTCTCGGCGTGCTCTCTCGTCGTAACATGGCACTCTCCGAGGGGATATTCTAGGGTGATGCTATGGATAAAATGATGAAATTTTTTACCAACTCATCTCGACGGGCGTTGATGTTAGCGCAACAAGAGGCCAAACGTATGCAGCACACGCAAATCGGCACCGAGCACCTCTTGTTAGGCCTTTTGCGAGAGGATGACGGTATGGCTAGCCGCGTCCTGCGGGAACTCGGGTTACAATCCGGCGACGTCCAACACTGGGTCGAGCGCTTGAGCACTGCGCGCCGCCGGCGGATGTTGCTTGACGCCGATTTAGACCTCACGCCGCGCACCAAACGGGTGTTGGAGCTGGCCGGGGACGAGGCGCGCCGGCGAGGCAATCCCAAGATCGACACCCAGCACATCCTGTTGGGGTTGGTGCGCCAGGGGGATGGGACGGCGGTGGAGGTGCTCACCCAACTGGGCGTCACGGGCAGCCAGATCCGGCGCACGACCAATCGGATTATGAAACAGCAGCCCGCTTTTGCCGGTAAAACTCAACAGCGATCAAGGCAATCCACCCGCTCATCCAACACCCCGCTGATGAACCAGATGGCGATCGATTTGACCACGTTGGCCGATGAAAACAAGCTGGATCCGGTCATCGGCCGGCAAAGGGAGATTGAGCGGGTCATCCAGATTTTGGCGCGCCGGACGAAGAACAACCCGGCCCTCATCGGCGAACCTGGCGTGGGCAAGACCGCCATCGTCGAGGGGTTGGCCCAACGCATCGTCAACGGCGAGACGCCCGATCCTCTGCTGAACAAACGGGTGCTCCAACTGGACGTCGGTTCTCTGGTCGCCGGGACGATGTATCGCGGGCAATTCGAGGAGCGTCTCAAGAAGATTATCGAGGAATTGCAGGATAGCAATTGCATCCTCTTCATTGACGAGGTGCATATGATCGTCGGGGCTGGTTCGGCCGGTTCCTCGGTGGACGCGGCCAACATCCTCAAGCCGGCCCTCTCGCGGGGCAAGTTGCAGTGCATCGGCGCGACGACGGTCGACGAGTACCGCAAGCATATCGAGTCGGACGCGGCCCTCGAACGCCGCTTTCAACCCATTATGGTGGAAGAACCATCGGTCGACGAGACGATCGAGATCCTCCACGGCATCCGCCCGATGTACGAAGAACACCACCAACTCCACATCAGCGATGAGGCGCTGGAGGCCGCCGCCCGGCTTTCGGCCCGCTACATCTCCGATCGTTATCTCCCAGACAAGGCCATCGACGTCATTGATGAATCATCCTCCAGGGTGCGGATGTACAAGACCCCTCAGGCCCAGAGCCTGCGGGAGGTATTCGCCAAACTGAAGGTGATTCAAAAGGCCAGGGCGCAAGCTATTGACGATCACCGGTATGAAGACGCCGCCGCGTTGCGCGACCGAGAGTTAGGCTTGCAAGAACAATTGGAATCCCTGCGGGCCGCTCAGAATAAAGTCCGGAACGCCGTCGTCGATCCCGAGGACGTAGCGGAGATGGTCTCTATGTGGACGGGCATCCCGCTGACGCAGCTTCACAGCGACGAATCAGCGCGGTTGCTGGATATGGAAGAGGCGCTACACCGGCGCATCGTTGGGCAGGATCAGGCCATCGACGCCATCGCCAAGGCGGTCAGACGGGCCAGGGCGGGCCTCAAGGATCCCCGTCGCCCGATCGGTTCCTTCATCTTCCTTGGACCGACCGGCGTGGGCAAGACAGAGTTGACCAAGGCGCTGGCTGAATTTATGTTCGGCAGCGAAGATGCGTTGATTCAGTTGGATATGTCGGAATTTATGGAGCGTCATTCTGTCGCCCGGCTTGTCGGCGCGCCTCCAGGCTATATCGGGTACGATGACGCCGGTCAGCTCACCGAGGCGATCCGCCGCCGGCCATTCTCCATCGTCGTCTTCGACGAGATCGAGAAGGCGCACCCCGAAGCCTTCAATATGCTGCTCCAGATTATGGAAGAGGGGAATCTGTCCGACGCCCGCGGGCGCAAGGTCAATTTCCGCAACACGATGATCATCATGACCTCGAACATCGGCGCGGACGCTATCAAGCGCGGCGCTTCCCTGGGCTTTTCCTCTCCGCCTTCAGATGCCGAGGACGAAGCGCAACGGGAGCGGGATTATGAGGAGATGCGGGAAAGGTTGTTGAAGCAGTTGAAGCAGACCTTCCGCCCGGAGTTTATCAATCGCGTCGATAGCGTCGTCGTCTTCCACTCACTCGGTAGGGAGGACATCGCCCAAATCGTGGAACTGGAACTGGACAAGGTGCGCGCGCGGTTGATGGAATACGAGATGACGCTGAAAATGACGGAACCGGCCAAGGAGCGCCTGGCAGATGAGGGATATAGCGAGGAGTACGGCGCTCGACCGTTGCGCCGGGTCATCCAGAATGAAATTGAGGACGCCCTCTCCGATGCAATTCTAGCGGGGACGTTTGACCTGGGGGATGCCATTCTGGTCGATGTGGCGGATGATGCGTTCGCCCTTCAGTTGGACGATGATGACGATGATGGTGACGACGGTGAGAGAAAGGAGAGAAGACCGGATCAAGCGCTGGTTGAGGATCTGGTATTGAACTGACGTAACTTTTACTCACTTTCTGCAATTTTTGCCCCTGGCGCAACGCGCCAGGGGCTTTTTGCTTTCGCATCCAGCCTTTCTTAAGACGTGTATACCGCCTCCAATCGAGGAACGATGTGTCGCCAATCGTATTGTGCCTCCACAAAGGCGCGGGCGCTTCGGCCCAGCGCAGCCCGCCGCTCGGGATCGTGCAACAGTTCGATGACGGCGGCACCGAAAGCCTCCGGCGAATCGGCCAACACCAGTTCCCGCCCATCTTCCACCGGGTATCCCTCCGCTCCCAGGCGCGTGGAGACGAGCGCTTTGCCCATCGCCATCGCCTCCAGCAGTTTGAGGCGCGTGCCGCCGCCGATGCGCAGCGGCGCGACGTAGACCGCCGCGCGGGCGATGTAGGGCTGCGTCTCCGCCACCCAGCCGGTTAACGTCACCGCCGAGTTGGCCCGCAAGGGGTCCAAGCGCCGGTGCGGTCGCTGCCCCACGACGAGGAGATGGGTTTCCGGCGCAACCGCCTGGATCAGGGGCAGGACGTGGCGCGTGAACCACAGCACAGCGTCCACGTTGGGGCGAAAGTCCATCGCGCCGGTGAAGACCAGGGTGAACGGTTCGACCGGATCGGTCGCGACCGGGTAGGCCGCGCTATTGACGCCGTTGGGCACGACCGTCGGCGCCAGGCCGGGGACCAGATCCTCCAGCATGGCCGCATCCTGCGCCGAGACGGCCACGACCCGGTCGGCGCGCCGGCAGACCTGGGCTTCGTAACGGCGCAGTCTCCGCCACTGGACGAAAGAATAGGCCGCGCCAATCCAGCGGCGGGGTGCGCGCAGGTCAGTGAGAAAGGCCCGTTTCTGCAACAGATATTCGCAGTTGAGGTTGTCGAAGACGATGAGTGGTCGGGGGTGGGCTGCCTCTAGCACACCGAGATAGGGGGACATCTCAATGCCGCCGATTTGGACGACGTCGAATGATTCCCGCGCGAGCCATGCCGCCAACCGTAGGGCGTAGGCTTCGGAGGCCAGCCGCAGCGCCATATCCGGCTGGCGGGTGAACAGCATAGCGTGCAGGCGCGCGGAGAGGGAACGTATCGGGAGCGGCGCCGTCTCGACTTGGCAGGTTTGGCGCAGGATAGCGTCGTTTTTTTTCCGCGCGCCTTCGTCGGCCGGATCGGTTTTTGTCGCGGAGGCGAAGGAGAGGATGGACACCTCGTGTCGGCGGGCTAGCCCGGCGATGAGGCCCCAATTGCGCAGCGCGGCCCCCTGGCGGGGCGGATAGGGTATCTGTGGGGTCAGGAAAAGGATTTTCATCG
>DAOTUC010000119.1:0-5077 GCA_034437315.1 Anaerolineae bacterium | reverse complement strand
GACCCTAAAGGTTTTGCTCAAGGCCGCGCAAACAACGTTTTTGCCTTAAACAATGACCTTTTTCCATCAAAACCAGCGCAAAAACCTTTAGGGTCTATGATGGGCCATGCGAAATCCTGAAGACCCTCTTATCAATAAGGAAGGCGGGGAAGATAGGGTGTTTGCGGGCGGCTTGGCCGCCCATAAACACCCCGCTCCCCGGTTTATTGAGCAGATAGCGGAAAACGATAGAAGGGGCAGGCGTATGCGGTGGTTCGATCCTTGGAAGCCATGGAGAGGATTGGCCTTCCTTGAGCCGACTAATCGAGAGTACATTCTGCTGGCGGCATACACGCTGCTTATCTTATGGCTGCTCTGGACTTACCGGCGGGACTTTCTGCAATTTAATTGGCGCCGTTTATTGTTGTTCGCCGGGCTTCTTCTCGCTCCCCTGTTTACCAATCAGCTTCTAGTCATCAATTTCTTATGGACGACGTTGCCCTCCCCCCCCCAAATGCCGGTTCTACCGACTCATCCCTCGGCGCCGTTGTTGGGCGCTTTGCCTATCCTGGCCGCCAGCGCCTGGTTGGGCGCCGGCCCGGCTATACTCGTCGGGGGTGTTTGCGGCGTCCTCCGCGTGGGCATGGCGAACGGCGGGATGCTCGATCCCTTTTACTTCGCTTTTTTGGGCTTCTTCTTCGGCTTCTTCCTGCGGCAAGATTACCGGGGACGCTTTCCCCTCATCCTGCGCCAGCCCGTAGTAGCTGGCTTTCTGTCTGTCATCCTGGCCTCTTTGATTCAACTGATCTCCGTATTCGTCCAGGCGGCCGGCGTAGGCGTGGCGGGACTGGATCACGCCGTGACGTGGACGGGCATCAACCTGCCGCCCATCTTGCTCGAAGGTCTCGTGGCCTCCTTCATCGTTCAAGCGATTTATGCATTCCCACAATACCGCCCCGTCAAAGAGGCGAAAAGTTACCCCCCCTATAGCCGCACGTTGAGCCGCCGGTTGCTCTTCATCTTTGTGCCATTGATCGTGTTGATGACCTTTGCCCTGGTCTACGCCGTGACAGCCTCGACCCTCCAGGTCGCGATCGCCGACGCCATTGACGAGATGGCGCGAGATGCAAATAACGCCTCCGAGGATGTTCCCTACTTTATCCAGAGCGGGCAGGGTCTGCTCGCCGCCCTGGCCAACGACCAGACGTTGTGGCAAGAGGAAGCAGCCGATTTGGACACAATTCTCCAGAGCAACCTGCGCACCTTGGCCTTTTTCGACCAGCTGATCCTGTTTGACAACGCCGGAAATCAGCGAGCGATGTACCCGCCGATCGCCTCCGGCGGCGACCCGGAGTTGACCTCACAAGAAAACGTGCTCTTGCAACGGGTGCGCGAGCATAGCGCGCCCCAGATTAGCACCGTGCATCGCTCCAACCGGGGAGAGGCGCTGCTCTCATTTCTGGCCCCGGTGGAAAACGAGGAGACGGGCGAGCAACACGGCATCCTGTTGGGACGGACCCGCCTGGCCTTCAACCCAATTCTAAACCGGGCGTTAAGCGGCCTGCAATGGACGCGCGCGCGCGGAGAGGGCTTCTTCGTCGACGCCGAAGGTCGCATCGTCGCCCATTCAGACCCGGAGATGCTCCTGGTGCCGTGGAATTTGGATCGAGACCGCCCGTGTATCTCCACTGTCCTGAACGGGTGCGCCTACGAAAGCCGGGACCGGCGCGACAACACGCGCGAACTGGTCTACTACCTCTCCGTCGAGGGATACCCATGGACAGTGGTCGTTCGCCTGCCTTACGAAGTCGTCCTGGCGCAAGCGACCCAGATCGCCACCCCGCTCCTGATGTTACAACTCGTGTTGGGCGGCGTGCTCGTCACCGTCATCCCCTTCGTCACGAGCCTGGTGACCCGCCCCCTCACGCAGTTGGCCGCCGCCGCCGACCGGATCGCCGAGGGGGATCTCACGCAAACCATCCACGTGCCGGGAGATGACGAGGTCGCCCGGGTCGGCGATGCGTTCGAGGGGATGCGGGTGCGATTGAAAGACCGCCTGGAGGATCTATCCTTGCTGCTCCAGATCAGCCAGGCCGTATCGGCGACGTTGGAATTGCCCAGAGGTATGCCGTTTATCCTGGAGGGAGCGATCAAGGCGACCAACGCGCAGGTCGCTCGCATCGTGTTCCTGTCGGCCAGCGGAGATCCGCAGATGGTGATGGCCCGAGGCGAACCGCGAGAAGGGTGGGGAACGTTTGACCGCTCCTTCGCCCTTCAAGCCAAAGACAGCGAATTTCCCCTGATTTTAGAAGACCTGGAGACAGTCGAGTCCTTGGCCTCCCTGAATCTGGACGATAAGCCAGTCAAAGCAGCCATCGTCCTGCCGGTGCGCACCAAGAATCGCGTGCCGGCGGTGATATGGGTTGGATACCGCGAGAAACGAAGCTTCGACGGCTCACAAGTCGATATGCTATCCACACTGTCCAGTCAGACCGCCGTATTGGTGGAAAACGCCCGCCTTTTCCAGGCCGCCGAGGGCGGACGGCGACGATTGGCCGCCATCCTATCCAGCACCACCGACGCAGTCCTGGTCACCGACCGGGATGACTGCTTGCTGTTAGCCAACCCGGCGGCCGAACGGGCGTTTAACATCTCGTCTGAAGCTGTGACGGGCCATCGGGTGGACGAGGCCGATCTGGACCCGGCGCTGGCGCGGATCTTTGCAGAACCGATGGACCAGAGCGCCGCGCTGACCGAAGAAGTCCCCCTGCCCGACGGACGCACGTTGTACGCCAGCGTCTCGACTATCTTGAGCTCCGACGGCGAGCGAATCGGGCGGGTGGCTGTGATGCGCGACATCACCTACTTCAAAGAATTGGACGAGATGAAATCGGAGTTCGTGGCGACCGTCTCGCACGATTTGCGCGCGCCCCTGACCTTTATGCGCGGTTACACGACGATGTTGCCGATGGTGGGCGATCTTTCCGACAAACAACGGGAGTACGTGGAAAAAATTCTCCACGGTGTGGGCCAGATGAGCAATCTGATCGACGACTTGCTCGACCTGGGGCGCATTGAGGCTGGCGTGGGACTTGAGCGCGGGATCTGCCACCTGGGGGCGATCATCGTCGAGGCGGTCGATGGCATGCGCGCCAGAGCGGCGGCCAAGGGATTGACACTCCGCATGGAACCGGCGGAAGGAATGGCAGTCGTATCGGGAGATGCGGCGCTGCTCCGTCAAGCGGTCACCAATCTGGTCGATAACGCCATTAAATATACGTCCAGCGGGGGCGCAGTGACGGTAGGCCTGACGATTCGCGACGAACACGCCCTCGTGCGCGTCTCCGATACCGGCATCGGAATCGCGCCAGACGACCAAGTGCGCCTATTCGAGAAATTCTACCGGGTCAAGCGGCGCGACACAGCCGACATACGGGGCACCGGCCTGGGGTTGGCTATCGTCAAATCGATCGTCGAGCGACACGGCGGCAAAGTATGGGTCGATAGCGTGTTAGATCAGGGCAGCTCCTTTTACATCAGCCTGCCCATCGGCGACATTGACGCGCACGACGTAGAAATTTCGGAATAGGAAAGCGACTATGCCATTGAAAATCGGCACCGTAGGCCTGCCCAACGTGGGGAAGTCCACCCTATTCAACGCGCTGACCCAGGCCGGCGCCGCCGTCGCCGCCTATCCTTTCACCACCATTGAGCCCAATCACGGGATCGTGCCCGCGCCCGACGCGCGATTGACCCGGTTGGCAGCGATGGTCAACGCCAACCGGGATCGTCCAGTAGAAAAAGTGACCCCGGCGACGGTCGAATTCGTGGACATCGCCGGCCTGGTGCGGGGCGCGCACCGGGGCGAGGGGTTGGGCAATCAATTTCTGGGGCACATCCGCCCCGTGGACGCCGTCGCCCTGGTCTGCCGGTGTTTCGAGGACCCCGACGTGGCCCACGTCGATGGATCGGTGGATCCCCTGCGCGACGTCGAGGCGCTGGACCTGGAATTGACGCTGGCCGATCTGGAGGTCACGGAGCGACGCCAGGAGAAGGTCCGCTCAATAGCCAAGTCGAACCCCCGCGAATACGCCGCTGAACTGGAAGCGCTGGAGACATTACAAGCGCGCTTACAGGCCGGGGACCGGGCGTCGGATTGGGTGGAACCTGGGTCGATGGCCGCCCAGCTGACCCAGAAGATGAGCCTCCTCACCGCCAAACCGCGCATTTACGTGGCCAACGTGGGGGAAAGCGACCTGCCAGACGGCGGGCCGTTAGCCGAGGCGGTCGCACGCCGGGCGGAAACGGAGGACGCTGCCTTCGTCGTGCTGTGCGCCCAGCTGGAATCCGACTTGAGCGAGTGGCCCCCCAACGAGGCAGCCGCCTACCGGGCCGAGGTCGGTTTGGCACGGTCGGGCCTGGAAGCGCTGGCCCGGGCCGGGTACGCAGTGCTTGACCTGATCACCTTTTTCACCATCACCGGCGGCGAGGAGGTACGGGCCTGGGCCATCCCCTGGGGCGCCCGGGCGCCCCAGGCGGCTGGCAAAGTACACACCCGGATGGAACAGGGCTTTATCCGAGCCGAGGTCGTGCCCAGCGAGACGCTGATCGCGTTGGGCAGCTGGTCAGCCGCCCGGGAGAAGGGTGTTCTGCGCGTCGAAGGGCGGGATTACGTCGTTCAAGATGGGGACGTCTGCCTGTTTCGTTTCAGTCCATAATTGGGCACACAGCTGTTAAAATCAAGGGGTTCTAAATTGCCTAAACCACACTTTCCCGGGCAAAAACCATCCTCCTGTGGGCATTATTATCCTGATGTGCTTCGATTGCGAGATGAAAGAAAAAAGGGTGGCGCGTTTGTCAGAGTTTTGGATTGCATACACTACGCGGTGAAAGGCGTTGTTTGATAAGTGAAACACCCTAAAGCGATCCTGAATGACCAATTGCGCAATTGGCGCCCACGACTATAATTGTCGGGTCTTCAGGATTTCGCATGGCCCATCATAGACCCTAAAGGTTTTTGCGCTGGTTTTGATGGAAAAAGGTCATTGTTTAAGGCAAAAACGTTGTTTGCGCGGCCTTGAGCAAAACCTTTAGGGTC
>DAOTUC010000118.1:0-14111 GCA_034437315.1 Anaerolineae bacterium | reverse complement strand
GCCGGGCCGGGGCGCGCGGTTCGTCCTCCAACTCCCGCTGGACATGGTCGTCATCGACGGGATGGTGGTGCGGGTGAAGAACGTGCACTACGTGGCGCCCACCCAGGCGATCCGGCGCATCGTCAAGCCAGCGGCGGAACAGATCGTCCGCTCGGCCGCCAATGGCGACCGGCGCATGCTCCGCCTGGCGGGGGACGTGATCCCCATCCGGCCCCTGACCGGCCAAACGCAGGCGGACATCTCCTCTGAGCGTCTCTTCGTGGTCGTGGAGACCGATGGCGGTGAGACCGCCCTGGTCGTAGACGAATTGCTGGGCCAGCAGCAGGTCTTGATCCAGCCGCTTTCGGGCCACCTGACGGATATTGAGGGGGTGTCGGGGTGCGCGCTGCTGGGCGAGGGTCGGGTTAGCCTGGTGCTGGATCTGTCCCGGTTGCTCTGAGGTGAATTTCTGCTTCTGCTCTCCTTTTTCTCGTTAAAAGGGCCGGGGCGTCGTCGACACCGTC
Organism: Anaerolineae bacterium; assembly: GCA_034437315.1. GTDB lineage: Bacteria > Chloroflexota > Anaerolineae > B4-G1 > B4-G1 > DSAR01. The sequence continues at coordinate 13,608 of DAOTUC010000118.1, read as the reverse complement.
ACCCACCATCGCCGCCCGCTTTACCTGCTCTTGAAGCGCAATCACCTTCTGATCCTTGTGCTTACCGGTCGATGTTCAGTTCGTCGGCCACTGCCCGTACCGTACCGTCCCATCCCCGCCGGCCGCCACGACGAATTCTTCCATATCCTCCAGGATCGGTTTGACGTCATCCTCGCAGGCCGTGGCAATGGCTCGCCTAAGAAGCGGCGACAACACACATCTGCCATGACTGCCAGCCTGACGGATCATCAATGGTCTCTGAGCCTGGCCGCTGCGACTTGCGCGCGCGCCTGGGCTAATGTAGAATGGAGTGGGAGGTGAAAGGGCGGATGGCGAAGGAACGGCTCGACCTGCTCCTGGTAGAGCGTCAATTGGCTCGCAGTCGAAACCGCGCCCAGCGGTTGATCCGCGCCGGCCTGGTGCGGGTCGATGGGCAGATTTCCGACAAACCCGGCGCGCGCGTGCCCGCCGACAGCCAGATCGCGTTGGAGGCGCGCCCTCGCTTCGTCGGGCGCGGGGGCGAGAAACTCCAGGCTGCCCTGGATCGGTTCGATCTGGACGTGGCGGAGCGCGTGACGGCCGACGTGGGCGCGTCGACCGGCGGTTTCACCGATTGCCTCCTGCAATACGGGGCGCGGCGCGTCTACGCCATCGACGTGGGCTACGGTCAGTTGGCCTGGAAGCTGCGGAACGATCCCCGCGTCGTGGTGATGGAGCGCACCAACGCCCGTCACCTGGAGAGCCTGCCCGAACCGGTCGCCCTCGTCACCGCCGACGTCTCCTTCATCTCCCTGGACTTGATCCTGCCGCGCGTCGTCGACTGGTTGACCGATTCGGGCGACGTCGTCACGTTGATCAAACCCCAATTCGAGGCCGGGCGAGATCAGGTGGGCAAGGGCGGCGTCGTGCGCGATCCGCGCATTCACCGGGATGTCTTGGCCCACGTTCTGCGGACCGCCGCCGGGCTGGGCTTGGGATTGCGGGGGCTGATTCCTTCTCCCCTGCGCGGGCCGGCCGGCAACGTGGAATTCCTGGGCTGGTGGACGATGGGGGCTGACGTATTGGATGAACCCAGTCGGGCGGGCGTCATAACGACCTGCCTGAGAGAAGTGGAGGTGGAAACGTGAATGACTATGACACTCGGATTGAGCAATTGGAGAGAATCCTGGAGATTAGCCGCGAGCTGACTTCCACCCTGGCGCTAGGCCCGCTGTTGAGCAAAATCGTCGATACGGCGGCTCAATTCACCGACAGCGAGGGGGCGTCCATCCTCTTGCGCGACGCGAGAACGGGCGAGTTGCGTTTCCGCACGGCGACCGGGGAAAAGTCGGACCGGCTGACCAACATTCCCGTACCGGTGGAAGGTTCCATCGCCGGCGCGGTGATGAAGTCGGGCGATCCTGTGATCGTCGCCGACGCCGAGCGGGACCCGCGCCACTTCGGCGGGGTGGCGCAGCAGCTCGGTTCGGAGACCCGCACGTTGTTGGCGGTCCCGATGTTTATCAAGGATCGTTGTATCGGCGTCCTGGAAGCGTTGAACAAGAAGGGGGGGGCTTCATTTTCCCAGGACGATGTGGACACGCTGATGACGTTGGCCTCTCAAGCGGCTGTCGCCATTGAGAACGCCCGGCTGATCGGCGCCTTGCGGACAGCCTACAAGCGATTGGGTGAGCTGGACAAATTGAAATCGGATTTTATCTCCATCGCTTCCCACGAATTGCGCACGCCCCTGAGCCTGATTTTGCTCTACGCGGCGGTGTTGCAGGAACAGATGGGCGATTCCGGCGGGGAGATTGACGCTGTGTTGCGAGCCGCCACGCGCTTGAAGCATATCATTGAGACGATGCTCAACTTGCGTTACCTGGAGACGGGCCAAATGGATCTGATTCCCCATCGTTTCGACCTGCGGGCCGAGGTGCAATCCGCCTGTGAGGATTACCAGGCCCTGGCCGAGACCGGAGGCGTGATCCTGAAAGAGGCGCTCCCAGAAGCGGAGATGCCCATCTACGCCGACCAGGAGAAAATCCGGGTGGTGTTAGATAACTTGATTTCCAATGCCGTCAAGTTCACGCCGGCCGGCGGCCAGGTGAAAGTGACGTTGCGCCGGCGGGGGGGCGACCTGGAATTCTCGGTAGTCGATACTGGGATGGGCATTCCCCCGGAGTATCTGGAGCGTATTTTCGAGCGTTTCTACCAGGTGGAAGACCACATGACGCGCCGGCAGGGCGGGATGGGGTTGGGGCTGGCGATTGTGCGCGGGCTGGTGGACCTGCACGGCGGGCGCGTGTGGGCCGAGAGCGCGCCCGGTCAGGGCAGTCGCTTCGTCGTCGTGCTGCCGCCCTACGCGGCCGAGCAGCTCGCGAAAAATCCGTCCCCTTTCAGCGTTGATTGATGGGAAGGAAATCGCCCTCCACGCGCACCGTCTGTGTGGGATAGGGTAGGTCGATCGCCTCTCGTTCGGCGATCTCTTTAATGGTTTGGACCACGGTCGAATGCACGCCGAACAGGTCGTGCTTCGACTGATCGACCCAGAAGCGTAGGTTCATGGTGAGGGCCGAATCGCCCAATTCTGCCGCCAATAGTTGAGGGGCGGGATCGTTGACGATCCCTTCAATCCCCTGGATAGCCTCCATAAACAGTCGCTTGGCCCGGTCGACGTCCTCCTCATATCCCAGCCCAATTTGGACGGTGCGCCGTCGCAACGGCAATTCCGAATAGTTGGTGATCGGGCTGGCGAAGACGTCCATGTTGGGCAGAATGACCTTTTCCCCGTTCCACGTCTTGAGCACCGTGTCCCGGACGTTGATGTCTAGAACAGAACCGGCGTATCCGGCGACCTCGACCGCATCGCCGACGCCGAAGGGCTGGCGCACCAGCATCAGAATCCCGGCGACGAAATTGCGGGAGATGTCCTGCAGGGCGAATCCAATGGTGAAACCGGCCAATCCCAGCCCGGCGACGAAACCGGTCACGTCAAAGCGAACCTGTTGCAACGCCACCACCGTTCCCAGGATCAGCACCGTCCAGCGGGTAATTCGAGAGATCAACAGCGAGGTCTCGACGTCGTCAACGCGACTCTTGATCGCCCGGCGCGTCGAGCGGGCTGCCCATTCGGCCAGAAGCAGCGTCGCTGCAAAGACGAGCAACGAGACGATGAGATTTGGGATGAACGCTATCGCCTTCTGTAACAATTCCACGATCATACCATCAATATCCATTTGAAATCCTTCTTGAAAAGATAGCCACAGGTTCATTGCGCCGACCTGCGGGAGGTTGACAAAAGCAGCGCCGCCGTCAGGAAAAAGACGATGGCCATGTCCGGAAAAAATAGGGCGTTGTCCACCAGGCCGTGGGCCAGGAGCGCGGCGAAACTTCCCAGAAGGCCCAGCAGAAGGGCCGCCTGCGGCGAATCCAGCCGTCGATCCCGCAACGTGGAGGCGAAAGTGTTAGCCATCGCTATGAGCAAAGCCCCCCCGGCCAGCAGTCCCAGCGCCCCCAGGCTGGCCCAGAGGTCCAGATAGATGTTGTGGGGATGCTGAAGGTTAAACTCCTGCCAGGCTGTGGGGAGCACGTAGCGGGTGCGATACGCGGACAGGAAGTTGCCCGGCCCGACGCCGAAGCAAGGCCGCTCGCGCAGGAGCGTTAACGTGCTGCGCCATAACGCCAGGCGGAAGAAGGCGCTGCCACGTTGTAGATCGAGCAGCGAGGCGAAACGGGGCACGCGCAGGAGCGGGATCAGGGCCAGCGCTTCGATCAGGACGAGCGTCAGCGCCGCCCGCCGATAGCGCCCGCCAGCGGCGAGCCCCATCGCCAGCAACGCCGCCGGAATTCCCAACAGCAACGCCCCGCGCGAGAAGCTGAGGGTGAGCGCCAACGCCGTCGTCGCCGTCCCCAGCGCCAGGCCGTAGAACATCCAACCTCTCCGGCGCTTCGCTTTCATCGTCAGCGCCAGGAACAGCGGAAGCACCCGCCCCAGGTACAGCCCCACCCGGTTGGGCGAGAAGTAGACGCTCTGCAAGCGGGGAAGTCCGCCCTCGGCGACGGCGACGTGGGCGCCTCGAGCGTATTGGGCCAGCCCAATCGCCGCCACGCCAGCGCCGCCCAGCACGAAAGCGCCCGTCAACCGCCAGGCGGCGTCCAGGGACGTCCCGCGCAACCGGTTGCGCACCAGGGCGTAATAGAGCGCCGGGATGAAGAAGACGGTCGCCATCTCGAAGAGAGCCGCCCGCCGGTCCGACGCCGCCAGCGCGGACAGGGTCGCGGCGCACAGCAGCCCCACGACCAACCGGTCGATCCAGGCGCTTTCGGTCAGCGCCCGTCTCAGGCCGCGCCGGGTGCAAACGAGACGCCCCCGGCGTTGAATCGCCCAGGCGATGGCGCACAGGATGATCAACGTTTGCGGGAGGCTGAGCGCCCCGTAGAACATCTCGCCGGGGTGCAGATAGAACGGCGCCGTCAGCGCGACCGTCGCCAGCCCCAGGTCGAGCCGCAGTGTGAAGAGCAGGGTCAGCCCCGCCGAGAGGAACAGGCTGACGATGAGCCAGGGGCTGGCCCAATCGCGCCCCCAACTCGCGCCGGCGGCGAGCCAGAACAGCGCCGTCAGTCCGCCGACCAGCGCGATCCACACGCCCTCGGGCCAGGCGAGCGATTGGCGTTTCAGCGCTTCCCAATCGAGCCGCCGCGCGTCGCGCGCCAGGAGCGTCAAAAGCGCCAGCCCCGCCCCCAGCAGACCGACAAGTTGCCGGATGTATCCAGCGCGCGCCGGTTGCGCCATCGTCGGCGCACTATCTACCCGCCAATCGAGCATCGACCATTGGCCTGCTCCCCCCTCCGCTATCACCGTGACGGTATGACGTCCGGGCGGCAGATTCTGCGCCAGGGTCACTGTCGCTGTCCCCGGCTCGTGGTCGTAGAGGACGACGTAGGCGCGCCCATCGCCGTCGCGGGGCAAGCGGTTGGCGGGCGCGCCGTCGACCGTCACGTACAGGAAGCCGCGGTATGGCCCCCGGCGAACGGTCAGGGCCACAGCGCAACCGTCGAAATGGAAGGTCGCTGTGTCCCCATCTTTTCCCACATCCGCGCCCAACGGCCCCACGCGCCAATCTCCCTGGTAAGTCGCCCAGGGGTTGTGGGCCGGGTATCCACCCGCCGGCGCGGCGTCGGGGAGGGCTTTCGCCCAGGCGGACGCCGCCTCGTAGACGGGTCGGGGCGCGCCGTCCGGCGCCAGCAGCGCGAAACCCCAGCGGGTGTCGTCCAGGGGGACCGCCGGCTGGAGGTGTTCCAACACCATCCCGCCGACCCAGGGCCACTCGGTTCGGGCGCGCGTCAGGGCGTCCACGGTGTGCGCAGCCTGGGTCGCTTCGTCGACGCTGCCCCATTGAGACGGTGGGCCTTCCCACCCATCGGGCAGGGCGTTCCACCCCCAATGGCTGGCCCACAATGCTTTGTCGGCGTCTCCGTGGGCGATCATCACCTCTCGCAAGCGGACCAGGCGGGAGAAATTGAGCAGCCCCTCGTCGACCCGTCGATCGTCGGGGCCGGTGTAGAAGCCATAGGGTTTGCCCGCCGCGGCGTCGAAATAGGGCGCAGCGCCCGCCTCGTACAGGCGCGCCAGGTAGCGCGCGTCGCTGAGGTTCTGGGGGCCGGTCTCGACCGTGGGCGCCAGGCCAGCCAGCAAGATGAAGGCGTCGGCGTCGGCCTGGCGAATGGCCTCGGTCGTGCGGGCTAGCAGGTCGGCGTACGCCGGCGGGTTGACCGGCCCGCCTCCCCAACGAGCGGCCAAATTCGGCTCGTCCCAGATTTGGTATACGTCGATCTGTGCGCCGTAACGGGCGGCGAAGGCGGCGGCGAACGCGGCGAAACGGTCCGGATCGGTCGGCGGCGCGCCGGCGCTTTCGTCCAGCGCGGCGATCAAGCGCAGGCCGGGGCGACGCGCCAGGGCGGTTGTGACGCGATCGGCCGTCGACCAGTCGAAATTCCCGGCCGGCGATTCGATCTGGTCCCAATAGAAGGTCTGCCGCACCCAGGTGAAACCGTCCGCCTCGATGCGGGATAGGATGGTTGCCAGTGTTTCGTCGTCGTACTGGGTCAGCGTCGCGTTGACGCCGAGCAGGGGCGCGTCGGCGCCGGCGACCGGGGCCGGGAATTCATCGGGCATCCCGCGCGCACGGGCGCGATGATCCGCAATCACGGTCTGTAACGCTGCGCCGACGATCGCCAGGAGGATCAGCCACACCAAGGGGTACAGTCGCCTGTGTCTGGGGTTGCTCACGTGGATATTCCTGTGTCGGCGGGGGCGGGGGCGTTTGCACGCTGGCGCAGCTCTTGCACCGTCCGGTATAGCAGAGCGGAACCGATCAGGCTAAACGCGAAGGCGACAAAACTCGCGCCAAAGCGGTAGAATGTGGAATCCAGCACGTTGACGACGGCGTTGAAACGATAGCGGCGCGTCGCCTGGTGTTCCAAATCTGTGCAGATCATATCCTCAATCCAAAAGTTGTGCGATGGCGCTGAAAATTGGCTCGTAGTCGATGCGCGCCAGGTCGCTCGTATCGACCTCCACTAGATGGCCTCCAATGGTCAGTGGATCCGAGCGACCTCTCAGCAGGCGTTCTTGGAGCTCGTCGTAGGTCGTGTGGTCGCAATGGCCCGGGTGGCGCTGGCCCGTTTCGGTGCGCTGTTTGAAGCGCTCGAAAAGCACGCGGCCCTCGGTCACGCATTGGATCTGGAACGGGATGAAATCGTAGCGCGCCTGAAGGGCCAGGAAGTTGGGCGTCCCCAGCGCCGATTTGAAGTTGCTCTCCACGATGCATGAGCAGCTAGCCTTCAACTGCGCTTCCAGGAACTGGAACAGCAGGGCGACGCTTGCGTATCCCATTTTTTTCGACCAGGCGCGATCCTTCCATCCCAGCACATCGAACAGGCATTCCTTGTACATATCCTTGCCCATCATCGGCAGGGAGAACTGTTCGGCGATCTGACGGGCCAACGTGGTCTTGCCGGTACACGGGGGGCCCGTGACGATGACGAGCAGGGGAGCTTGCATCTTATGGATTAAAGGTTGAAGGTTGCAGGCGGCCTTTTTCCTCAATGTGACGCCACAGGTCGGTCAGGGGGCCGCGCCCGATCAGGCGCACGCCATCGTCCGGCGGCGCGGTGTCGGCGTTCGTAATCCAGTAGCCGGGAATACCTTCTGAAGCCGCCGGGGCGATGTCCATCTCCCAGCTGTCGCCGATCATCACGCACGCATCCGGCGGCAGGTCCAGGTACGAGAGGATCTCAGCATAGTAGGCCGGATGGGATTTGGTCGCGTGCATGTTCTCGTAACTGGTGATCAGGGCGTAATCGTACTCGGAGACCGGCGCGCCGGCCCACGCCAGACGGTGTTCGATGGCCGGGCGGGGGAAGACCGGATTGGTGGCGATCACCACGTCCAGGTCTTGCTCGAACGCCCAATCAACCAGGCGCCGGGCTTCGGGCCGTCTCTGTGTCCAGGGGCGCAGTTTGGGGAAATGCTCGCGATAGAATTGGTGAAAGAGTGATTCCAACTCCTCACGGCCATGGTCGAAACGAGGGAAGAAAATGCGTTCAAATGTCTCCTTGTTGGTCGGCCCGGTTCCGTCGTTGGCGTTCATCGCCCGGGTGCCGGCCATCACCTCGGCGATCAGGCGATCTGGGGGGATCATGTGGGCCATATAGTCGGTTATGGCCTTGAAATAGGCCGGTAGGAAGGCGTCCATCTCGTTGCCTAACAATGTCCCGTCGAGATCGAAGAGAATGGCTTTCAACATCGGTCACTCCTTTGATTGGGGCGTCTCGGGGGCTTTGAAAAGGGTTTCGGCTTGGGGGTGACAATGACCGCATCCCACGTAGGGGTCTTTTACCTCGACCTGGTATTCAGTGCAGACGGCGTAAATTTCGACGCGATGGACGAGCCCAAACCATCGCCGCACGACCCGCGCCTCCAGCACCATGTTGGGGCAAGCGTTGGCTCGCCGGATGCCGGGAACCGGGCAGCGGGCGCATAATTTCGGTTCCCAGGGTGCGGAATTTGGGTTGCGCTGGATGAGCCGGCATTCCTGTTGGGAACGGCCCCGGTAAAAATCCTCGTAGTAATAGGGGCATTCGACCCCGGCGGGAGTGCGCATCAGGTCATCCCTCCTCTGATTGCTTCATCTAGTTTCCTAGATGTATCACACGCGGGTGACGTATTCCCCACTCCGGGTGTCGACGCGAATGACGTCCCCTTCTTCAATGAACAGCGGCGCTTGTAGCTCCAGGCCGGTCTCCACTCTGATCTTCTTTAGCGCGCCGGTGGCTGTGTTTCCGGCGACGGCCGGTTCGGCGTAGACCACCTCCAGCGCTACGTTGATCGGCAGTTCCACGTCCAGGGCTTCCCCATCGTACGTGGAGATGATCAGTTCCATATTCTCTTTCATATAGGGGATCTGTTCCTCCAGCACGGAGGCGGAGATAGCCTTTTGCTCGTAGGTCTCGGTATCCATAAAGTAGTAGAAATGCTCGTCGTTGTAGAGGTATTGCACCCCTCGCCGCTCTACGCGGATGTCATCGACACGGTCGCCGGAGATGAAGTTGTGTTGGATCGTGGCCCCGGTGCGCAGGTTGCGCAGGGTAGTGCGAATCGTCGCTTTGCCCCGCCCGGGCTTGTGGTGTTGGTATTCCAGCACCTTGTAAAGTTCGCCCTCCATCGTGAAGGTCACCCCTTTGCGCAGTTCGTTCACATCGATCATATGGTTTGACTCCTTATTCTATCTTTTTCATCGCGCTTTAACCATTATCATGAGATGTTGCCTTGGTGCGGATTATAACCGCTTTGTCCCGCCTGTCAATCGCTTTCCCGTAGGGGTTGCGTAGGTCAACTTTGAGTGGGCAACGTTCGAGTTGGTTGTCGACGTGTCGTTTGACAGTTTGACAATGAGTCGTCGTAACAAGCTTGTAACCCGGATGTAACGCCGATCTCCATAAGGCTGATTATAATGAAAGCGATAGGCCCAAATCTATTTTAACGCTTGGTTGTGGCATTCGGGGGAAATATCACAATGACGGTTGCGACGGTTGCCGAGAGTTTGCGAGCTGGTCTTGCAGCGATACGCACGGGGAATGACAACGAGGCGCGGATCGCCTTCCAGGCGACTCTGGCGCAGGACCCGGTCAACGAGACGGCGCTTTTGTGGATGGGATACCTGGCGGAGGATCCCCAGGTAGGCCTCGATTACATCACCCAGGCTCTGGAACGGCATCCGCAGAGCCCCAGGGCTTATGAAGCGCTCCAATGGGCGTGGCGGCGAGGGAATGGTGATCGCGATTTTGGAAATATCGACCACGCGCCGCCGTCTCCCGCGTGGACCCCGCCCGCTGTACCGGCGGCGGCGCAATTCACCCCCTCGATCTGGCAAAATGTGTGGCGGGCTGCCCGTCGGGCCCCGGCCCTGGTCGCCTCGCTCCTGTTGATCGCCGTCATCGGTTGGCTGGTTGGTTTCCCGCTGATGGAGCGGACCTCCTCAGTAGAGGCCTGGGCCTCCGCTTTCACAGGCGTTGAGCCTTCTCCTGCGCCGACCGGCCCGCTGTCCACGCCGATGGAACGCCAGGCCTCCGCCCCGGCAGCGCCGACGCCGACCGATCTTCTCCCGACCGTCTTTATCCCGGACGAAGCCTCGTCGACCGTGGTTTCCGCGCTCCCTTTAATGCCCACTTTGACGCCTACGTCCGCGCCGCCAGCCGCGCCGCCAGCCGCGCCGCCCGTGACGCCGACCCCAGCGCCGCCATCCTTCGTCGTTCCGGAGCCTTTTCCTATCCCGGCGCCCAGGCAATACGTGCCATCGACCACGCTGCTCTATCCCGAACCGGTGATGCCTGTTCCGGTCTCCTCCGACGCCATCAATATTGTCGTGCTCGGCAGCGACCAACGGCCGGATTGGTCCGATTGGCGCACCGACGTGATACAGATTGTCTCCATTCAACGGGATAGCGGGGCCGTTTCGGTGATCTCGGTGCCCCGTGATCTGTACGTCTACATCCCCGGCAAGTGGATGAGCCGTATCAATTTCGCCGACTATTACGGCGACGCCTACGAGTACGAGGGCGGGGGCCCGGCCCTGGTCCGGGATACGATCCTCTACAACCTGGGCGTCCGGATCGACTATTACGTCCGTACCAATTTCGATGGGTTGATCGACATCGTCGACACCATCGACGGCGTGGACATCCCCGTTCACTGCTACCTGAGCGATTATTGGCCTTATCCCGACGAGAATGGGGAATATCCCATCCTGGAGATGGCGCCGGGCATTCATCACATGGATGGGGAGACCGCTCTCTGGTATGCCCGCTCGCGCAAGACCACCAGCGTCTTTTCGCGGGAACGGCGTCAGCAACAGGTGCTGCTGGCGATCTGGCGGGGAGCGCGAGAGGCCGGCATGCTCACGCGCGTGCCCGCCCTGTGGAAACAGAGCCAGGATATGATCCAGACCGACCTGACGTTCGTCCAGATTATGGACCTGGCCCGGTTGGCTTTCTCGCTCGACGACAGAAGCGTCCGCTTCTACAACATCGGCGCCGAACAGGTGACCCCGTGGCGGACGCCCTACGGCGGCGCGGTTTTCCTCCCCCAATGGGAACAGATCGAACCGCTGATCGCCGAGGCGATGGCGCCGCCGCCCGAGGCCCGTCTTCATCGCACATACATGCCAATCGAGGTGTGGAATGGCGCGACCAACGAGGGTTGGGGCTGGCTAGCCGTGGATCGCCTGTATCGCGTCGGTTTCCCGGCCGAAATCGGCGAGGCGGACCGGCATGATTACGCCCAGACCCAGTTGATCGTCTACAGCAGGCAACGCAAGGGGTCCGGAATCGAGTATCTCAAGGAAACCTTTGCTATCTCCGATCGCCAGGTGATTTACCAACCCCAAATTTCCTCCAAATTCGGATTTCGCCTCATTATCGGGGCCGATTATCAGACCTGCCCCTACGCAGATTAAGGCGCGGCGGCCCTCACTTTTCCGCCCTCCCACGCTAAAAAGTTGCCCTACCTGTTGGTTGTGGTAAAATACCCTCTGTGAAAATTGAAAACACCGTCTCGTCATAACCAGGAGGTTTACAGTGCAAAACTTGATGGTCACCGGGGGCGCTGGCTTCATTGGATCCAATTTCGTGCGCTATCTGCTGGAAAAATATCCCGATTATCACGTCGTCGTCTACGATAAGCTGACCTACGCCGGCAATCTGGACAACTTGAAGGACGTGTCCGAGAATTTCGCCGGTCGTTACGCTTTCGTCAAGGGCGACATCTGCGACGCTGACGCCGTGCGGGAGACGATCCGCGCCCACGACGTCGACACCGTCGTCAACTTCGCCGCCGAAACTCACGTCGATCGTTCCATCATGAATCCCGATGCTTTCATCCAGACCGACGTGTACGGGACCTACGTTTTGCTGGAGGCGGCCCGCGAGCTCGAGTTGGAACGGTATCACCAGATTTCGACCGACGAGGTCTACGGGCACGTGCCAGAGGGGGCCTCCCGGGAGACCGATCCGGTGGCCCCGCGCAGCCCCTACGCTGCCAGTAAGACCAGCGGCGATCTGATGGTCAATGCCTACTATATTACCTACAATCTGCCGGTCACCATCACCCGAGGGGCGAACAACGTCGGCCCGTACCAGTATCCGGAGAAGGTCGTGCCGCTCTTCGTCACCAACGCCATCGACGATGTCCCGCTGCCGCTCTACGGCGATGGGCTGCAGATGCGCGATTACCAGTACGTCGTCGATCATTGCGAGGCTGTCGACCTGGTGCTGCACCAGGGTCAGATCGGCGAGGTCTACAACGTGGGCACCGGTTCCGAGATGCGCAACGTCGATATGACCCGGCTGGTGCTCGAATTGTTGGGTAAGCCGGAAAGCCTGATTCAACCGGTGCGCGATCGCCAGGGCCACGATCGGCGCTACTCCCTGGACGTGCGGAAGGTCTGCGGGCTGGGTTGGGAACCGGTGCACAGTTGCGCCGAGGCCATCGAGAAGACAGTCCGTTGGTACGTGGACAACGAATGGTGGTGGCGTCCCATCAAGAGCGGAGAGCGCTACCAGGCCTATTACAAGCAACAATACGAGGGGCGGGAGGTGTCGATGGATGGATGATCCAGTTGGTGTGTAGGTGAATGGTGAGGTAACTGGCGAGCATTGATTGATAGAAAGGGGAATATCATGGCGAATGTTGAGAAGGCAGCCGAGTTTAACACGTCGATAGATAAAGCTTTTGGTCTTATTACCGATCTCAGCCGATGGCCTGAATGGATTACGCCGTTGACAAACGTCACCGATATATCAGGTTCCAATATGGGCGACACGTATAAATGGGAATTTAAACTTGGTCCTTTGCCGACTTTTAATGGCACCGGTGAAATTACTAAACTTATCCCAAACAGGCAATTTGAAGTTCAAACTCAGGGGTTGCCCAGCACCTGGTTGTTCAAGTTTTCGGATCTTGGCGATCAAACTATGATCAGCGCGAGCATCGAATATAACATACCCGGCGGCGGCGTGGCGTCTGGCCTGGTGAGTAAACAGGTTGAAGAAAGCCTCGGTTTGCTGAGAGGGCTTCTCGAAGCCTGAGTATAGCTTTTTTAGATAGGGTTGACGGGATTTTTAGTTAAAAACGATCCTGTAAACAGTTTATGACCTCCCGCAGGTTTGTTTTCAGAATTAGCCGAAACTCGCCTCATTATGCACACCTGCGGGAGGGTTGGGCGTGAAATTGTTGGGTAGCTCAGATTTGGGCCAATCTCTGGCGTGTCGCCCGCCGGACGATGGGGTTTTGAAAGAGGAATGAACGGGGTGGGTGGAGGCCTAGCGCCGCATAGGGCTCCAATAGCCTCGCTGGACGATGCGCGCCTCGGTCACCGTCGCTACTGCTTTCTCGTCTACCGATTGGGCGATCTTCATCACCGCATTGACGCTCTTGCGAGGGATGATGGCCTCCACAATGCCCACGGGGCAATCACGCCCGTGTCCATACGTCTCCGTCGCGCCAAAGCCAGCGTTCCGTAGCGCGTCGGCTACGGCGTCGCTCTTCACCGGCGAGATGAAGCGCACTTCGGCGAAACCCAACGCCATGCGCTGTTCCCACGTCATACCGACCAGCGTCCCCACGGCGACCCCGCTGCAATAGGCCAGGATGTTCCAGAAGTTATCCAGATTAGAGACGACTCGCCCGATGGCAAAGATATAGATCAGCGCTGTGAAAAAATTGGTGACCACCGCCCAAAACCGGCGTCCCTGGACGGTCATCAACGTGGACAGCGTTCCAATGGCGATCCCCAATACGCGCAATCCAAAAATAAGCAAAGCCTCTAAAAATATATTCACGTGATCATCTCCCTTTTGATTAGGGCGTGTTTCATTTCATTTGAGGCCAAGCTCGTAGTAGGCGATTTATCGCCGTAGAAGCGCGCCGAAGCCGCTAGATAGCGCCCGCACTACAAACAACGCTCAAAGTATTTGAAACACACCCTTTTGATTAACCACCGCTCGTTTGGCGGGTTGGCAACGAGCCGATTATACCGCCTCATTATCAATTGTCAACGGGAGCGCGCC
>DAOTUC010000117.1:0-3116 GCA_034437315.1 Anaerolineae bacterium | reverse complement strand
CCCAACACTCCGTTTACGCTCTACATGGTGGGTCACGGCGGGGACGGTGTCTTCTACCTGAACGGCAGCGAGGATCAAGTATCTCCATCAGACCTTAACAGCTGGTTGACTCAACTGGAAAATGAAACTTTTGGCATCCAGGTCAACGTCGTGATCGACGCCCCCAAATCCGGCAGTTTCGTCGACCCGATCAGCGCCGAGGGTCGGGTGGTCGTCGCTTCCACCGGCGCGCAGCGATTGGCCTGGATTTCCGAGGAGGGCGTACTCTTCTCCGATTATTTCGCGGCGGCGCTCAATCGCGGACTGAGCCTCTACGCCGGATTCCAGGAGGCCGCCTGGGCCGTGGATGCGGTGCAGCCGGCACAGACCCCCCGCGTGGACGCCGATGGCGAGACGGCTGCCGAGCGGAGCTTTATGTCGGTCGAGACGCTGGGCCATTTGAAATACCCGCCCTACATCGCCAGCGCAGGCGTCGGCGAGATCGTGGACGGGCAGGGCGTGATCACCGCCGCAGTGCGCGACGACGGCAGTGTGGCCCGCGTCTGGGCGATGATCTACCCACCGATGTATGAGGCGCCGGATCCGGAAGGGGTCGAGACGTTGACGGCGACCGCTTTCCCCACGGTTGCATTACCTTATGAGGGAGATGACATCTACCGCGCGGACTATGAGGACTTTTCCACCCTCTACCTGGGGGCGGATCGCGTCGTGATCTACGCGATGGACGACGACGGACTGATGGCGCGGCCCTTATCGGCCGGCGGCAAGCATTACGTCTACCTGCCGCTCGTGCTGAGGCATTGAGAAAAGAGGGAAAGAGGGAAAGAGGAAAGAAAGTAACACCTGATTTCAACCGCCGCGCCATTACGCGGCGTCATCAGGAGAGCCGTTCAATCAACAGGACCGTTCAATCGATTAGAGAGACATCACCGATGCGCAAGCGCTTCACATCTTCCAGGACTTTGTTTCGCCTGGCGATACTGTTGCTGTACTTCGCAATCGCCATCGGGATGACTTGGCCGCTTGCAAGGCGCTTGACGACTCATCTGCCCGGCGGGTCGCAGGATACGCTGGTCCATTATTGGAACGGCTGGTGGGTCAAGCAGGCGCTGCAGGCCGAACAATCGCCGTATCAGACCGATTATCTCTATCATCCCCAGGGTTTGAGCCTCGTTTACCACAACTTCGCCTGGTTCAGCATCGTCACCTGGCTGGCGCTGGCGCCTTTGACGGGGGGATTTGCGGCCTATAACCTATCCGTCTTGATCAATCTGGCGTTGTGCGGCCTGGGCGCTTTCCTGTTGGCCTACGAGTTGACCGGCGATAGACGCGCTGCTTTTCTCGCCGGTTTGATTTATCAATGTTGGCCCTTTCGCCTCTACCAACTCGACCACCCGAACCTGATCAGCACCCAATGGATCCCTCTGTTTCTTTTGTTTTTGATGCGCACGATGGAGCGGAAACGATGGCAGGATGGGGTGTGGGCCGGCCTGTTTTTGGCGTTGACCGGATACACCCGCTGGCAACAGCTCATCCCGGCCGCGATCCTGGGGGGGATCTATTTCCTCAGCACGTTGCCCCGTCAATACCCGCACTGGCGGCGCTGGGCGCCCGTGCTACTACTGACCGGCCTCATCACCGTCGCCGCTTTGACGCCGCCGTTCCTGATGTTGGTGCGGCAGCAGCGCACCGCGCCGGCCGAGGTGTTGCGGGAGGATGAGGAAGAGCGAATGCAGACCGACTTGTTGGCTTACGTGACCCCCAGCGATTCCCATCCGGTGCTGAAATCCATCACCCAACCGGCCTATGAACGTTATTACCCAAACCGCTTCGCGGAGCGCCGTTTCGCCGCTTACATTGGCCTGATCGCCTTCGGTCTGGCCTCATATGGCGCGTGGAAAGCTCGATGTCGCGGTCTTCCCTGGGCAGCGATGGGCATCACGCTGATCCTGTTGGCTTTGGGGCCGGTTTTAAGCATCAATGGACAGACCTACCCCAACGCGCCAATGCCGTACAATTTGGCGGCCCGGCTGTACGTCGTGCGACTCCTTCGGGTTCCCGACCGCTTCAACATGTTTCTAGCGTTACCGGTCGCGATGCTGGCGGCGTATGGCTTTACGGACATTCTTCGCCGGACTCAAATACGCACCCAGGAGCGGCGGCGCTCCCTGGTCCTCGTGTGCCTTTTTAGCGGCGTGGTCTTGTTTGAATACACACCCGCACCGGTATCTCTTCGTCACCCTCACCAATCTGAATTTTACCATCAACTGGCCAATGAATCGGGTGAATTTGCGGTGCTCAATCTGCCGATCAGCGCTGTGGCCTCCAAGCGATACATGTTCGCCCAGATCACCCATCGACATCCCATTGTGCAGGGCAAGACGCCCCGCTTTCCAGAGGGCGCCTTTGACTACCTGAATAGCCATCCCTGGTTGCAAGCATTAGATGAATACGGCACAATGCCGCCCGCGCACGACGACGCGGGCCGTCAGTTGGCGAGCTTGGCCCAGGATGACGTCCGTTACATCCTGTTACACAAAGATATCACCAGTCCCCTGCTCAGAATGCCGCGCTGGCGACACTATTTTTTGTTCTCCCCCCTTTTTGAGGACGACAATATCGTCGTCTATGCGACTGCACCGCATGCCGAGCGCGACTTTACCTTGTTACACGAGTTGGCTCCCGGCATCGGCCCCGTTCGCATTATCACGCCGACCCACTGCCTGAGACCGGGGCAGCCGCTGTGGATAGAGGTAGGATGGGGGACGCAATCGTCGCCGGGTCAAGACCTGAGCGTTAAACTGGCCTTGAAGGCGAGCGATGGAACGATCGGCGCGGAAGAAATTCAGCCCCTCTCTGCCAATTGGCCGACTCGGGAATGGCCCGCCAACACTGTCGCCTGGGGAGATTACGTCGTACATGTTCCCCCATCGTCGCCGGATGGTCATTACACCACGACTCTGGCTTTGACGGACCAAGCCGGGCAGATTCTAGGACCATCGGTTCCTGTGGGACAGGTAGTCGTCACCAATGACGCCTGCGTTTTCCCTATCCCCGAAGACGCTTCCAATCTGAACGCGCTCTTTGGTCGCGAATTACGCTTGCTGGGCTATCAA
>DAOTUC010000116.1:0-2568 GCA_034437315.1 Anaerolineae bacterium | reverse complement strand
ATGCCTTTCATCCGCCTTTGCACAACCGGCGTCCAGCCACTCGGCCGTCGCGCGGGTGAGGAATAGAGGGAGCGTGCCATAACTATAGCGATGTCCCTGATTCCGGCAGTTCAGGGGCGAGTTATGGGTATCGAAGTAAAGCGACGGATCGTCCGGTAGCCGAATCGCCCCCAGGATGATGCGCATGTGGGCCTCATCGGGGTGAATCCATTTGCCCTCGTCCCAATCCAAGTTCGTAAAACGGAAATAGCCCGCGACGAGCAGGATGGCGAGCAACACAAACAACCAGAAACGGGATTTGTGATGTGGGATACGTAAATTCATATAGATTTTATTCTGCTGACGGATACACGTTATCCGCCGGATGCACGTTATCCGCGTCGATTGCGTATGTGACGTATAACAGTCGTTGGTCGGCGGTGGAGTGTATGTGTTTCACCACACCGTCCGGATATTGGGTCTGGATATAGGCTAATTCGTTCAAACGCTCTGGGTGGAAGACAAACAGCGCTCCGCGCTCAAGGTTCGGCGCGGGGGGCTCATCCTCGTCAGAAGCGCCCTCGTGAAACGGGGGCACGTTGACGCCGGCGACGTCCCGGGCCATAAAGCGCAACGTCCCAAAATCCCAATTGATAAAGGGCGCGCCGTGGAAATAGACCACACCTGGATAGCTCCCTTCGTCGTTCCAGTTCGTCAGGTCGCGCGCCAACTCGGTCGCCAATTCGGCGGTCGGGTTGCCGTAGACGCGCGTGGGGGTGTAGACGAAGAAGTAATAGCCCAGGTTCAAGCCGGCGATGAGCAGCAGCGCCCCCATCGTGATGCGCTGCCACATGATAACCCGTCCACCGAACAAGCGGCGTCCCAATTCCATCAAGCAGTTCATCCCCAGGCCGACGAAAAGGGCGGCCGCCGGCGCAGCGATGACCATCCGTTGGCTGCTGGGAGGATTCTCTGTCGTCACCCACCCGAATATCAGGGCCGACCCGAACCAGAGCAGCAACAGGCCGTTGGAAGGCCAATCGTGACGCCACACCGCCCACACCAATCCAAAGATGAAAAAGACGCCGCTGACAAAATCGAGCAAGGGAATGCGCGCCCGGTACCAGAAAGTGGGATCCAGGGTGTAGTTGAAAGCGGAAATCGACTTCCAGAATTGCTGCAAGAGCAATCGCAGCGCGCTGTGACCGGTGATCTCCATCTCCCGCTCCAACCAGCCGGAGGCAAAGATACTGACCCGGTTGAAGCCCTCGGAAAATGTGCTGGGATAGTCGACGTAATAGAATAACAGCGGCGCGGCGACCACCAACGCCACACCTGCCCAGATCAACAGGAGGCGCTTGTATCTCGCCAGGAAGCGGAAATCGAGCACAGAGCGCCAGGCGACGTAACCGGCGCTAATCACGCCGATCAAGCGCGCGCCAAAATAGCCGTACCAGCCCAATCCCGTCACCACCCCTGCCAGCGCGAAATAAAACGCCGCATGCCCACGCATCCGTATGCCCTTGATAAACAGCCACAAGGCCAGGGTGACCAATAGGCTATCGGCGATATTGTTGACCGCCAACCGGCTAAAATGGATGTGATAATGGCCCAGCGCCAGGGCGATAGACGAGAACCAGGCGACTCGCGCTCCCCACAAGTCCCGCGCCAACACAAACGTAGTCAGGACCGCCGTTGCACCCAGCAGGGCCGAAAGAGCGCGCAGGCCCGCCACGGTATCCCCAAATAGGCGCATTCCCACGCCCCAGGCAAGAAAAGACAGGCTGGGGAAAGCAAACCAGCGGGTGGCGAAAGGATTGGCCATTCGTCCTCCCAACATCGCCAGGGCCTCCATACCCCAGGTACCCTCGTCGCCCCCTAGATTGACCGGGATACGTTCCAGGCCAACAGTCCGCACCGCCAACGCCATCAGCCACAGCGCCGCCAATCCGATGCATTCTCGCCGGTGAACGTGGAACCAGCGCGTCCATCGCTTTCGAATACCGCTCTCAAATAGAGATGAGGGGACGAAAGCGAGCAAAAGCCACCCCACGCCAAAGAGCCACATCCACAACAGCCCGCCAAAATCGGCCGCGGGGTCGCGCCCCCGGGCCTTCCAGGCGGCGATCAACACAAAAGCGATCCCGCCGACCGACGCGATCAGGCGCATACGCTTGTTGCGAGGTGATTCCCGCGCCCAGACGATCCATCTTCGATCCCGCCACCTTCCCCACCCGGCCGACGCACGATACAATAGCAGAGCAAAGGCGAGAATGGCCAATGACCAGAGGAACAGGCCATCCCGCCAAAAAACACGCCGGTACGACAGGATGAATTGGCCCAGCAAAGCCAGCGTAATTCCTAAAACGAATAATCCGAGGCGATCTTTTTTAGCCTTCATTCCTCTTTTTGGCTACCCAACACGTTCACTCTCACGGCATATGCCCGCCCGTCCCGATGGCTAGTGGTGCGTTTCATAAGTTTTTAGGGTATTGCTCATTTAGACTTCCGAAGTCTTGAAGGTGCTTAGGATCGATAAACGACGTTCTGGCCTGATAGAGAGGCAAGCCTTCTTCAGAATGAGTCAGA
>DAOTUC010000115.1:0-6516 GCA_034437315.1 Anaerolineae bacterium | reverse complement strand
CGAGGCGACGCTCGAGGCGGTCGATCTGGCCGACCTGGTAGACGTGGCCTGTGCCGCGCCCGTCATCGGCGCCGAAAAGCCCGCGCGCGCCGCCTACGAGATCACAGCGCGCAAGCTGGGCGTCCCGCCGACGGCGTGCCTCTTCTTCGATGACGTGCCCGCCTACGTCGCGGGCGCACGCGTCGCCGGCCTCCGCGCCTACCATGTAGATCGCGAGCGCAAGACACACGATCTGGACGCCGGCGTTGTGCGAGATTTATCCGCCATCACCACACTGCTTCAATCCTCCTCCTAACACCATGGCTGAACAAGAAACAGTTAAGCGTTCCCTGGCCAAAACAGGCATCTCCTACAGCCTGATTCGCGTGGGCGACTCGATTATCTGGGAAATCATCGCTAGCTGGCAGAACTACTTCTACTTCCCCCCCGATGGCGTCGCTCTGATCCCGGTGGGCCTCCTGTATGGCCTCTTGATGTCCGCGCACGCCGCCATCAGCATCGTCATCGCCTTGCCCATCGGATATTGGTCAGATCGTACCCGTACACGTTGGGGGCGACGACTGCCATATATGTTCGTCGCGGGTCTGCCGCGCTTGGTCTTCTTCATCCTTTTGTGGACGCCACCTATGCGGTCCAAATCAACGCTCAACCTAATGTATCTTACCCTTATCATGATCGGCCATAGCGTTACCTCGGCGATCCAGCAAGTCCCTAGCGAGGCCCTATTCCCAGAACTAGGCAAGACCGACCAAGAGCGCGTGAAGCTCTCGGCCTGGGCCGGGCTACTCCAGCCGCTCGGCCTCATTGCCACCAGCTTCGTCGGCGTCGCTATCGAGCGCTTAGGCTACCTGAACACGGCTTTGATCTACGCCGCCTTCGTCCTCCCGCTCTTCTACCTCCCCTTCCTCGTCCTGCGTGAGCGCGCCAACAGGCCAACAAAAGCCAAAGAGCAACTCAGCATGCGCGAAAGTTTCCAACTGCTCGGACAAAATCGCCCCTTCTTGATCTTCACTGCCGTAAACACGCTCAGTATGAGCGGCGGAATTCTGGTACGCAGTATGTTTCCCTTCATCGTCACCGAGCTGCTGCTCCTCACCCAAAGCGACACCGTCTACTTCTACATCGCAGGCCTCAGTATGATGCTGGCTTCTTATCCGGTGGCGATCCGCCTATCCGAACGGTGGGGCAAGCGCCGCGTCTTCTCCATCGCCATGCTCGGTTCGGCCTTCATTATGCCAATGCTGATGCTCTTCGGAGACTGGATTCCCATCCCGCTGATCATCCCCGGCGTCGCCTGGGCAGCCATGTTGGCCCTGACGACGGGCGCAGCCGGCGTGTTCGAGACCGCGTTTATGGGGGAAATCATCGATCACGATGCCAGGCTCACCGGGCAGCGGCGCGAAGGCGCATATTACGCCGCGCTCGACCTGGTCGACCGCATCATCTACAGCGCGATTGGCCTGCTGCCCCCCGTATTGCTCATTCTGGGACGCGGCGAAGCCGGGCCATACGGTACACTGGGCATTCAACTGGCGGGCCTCATCGGCGGGCTGATGACCCTCGCGGCACTCTTCCTCTTCCGTTCCTATAAGATTCCCGCCCCCGACGCCGAAAGCGTCCCGGCGACAAGCTAGCCATGCGCGTCGTGATCCTGGTCTTCGGCACACGCGGCGAACTTCAGCCCCTCACGGCGTTGGCCTTGGGGCTGAAGGCCGCCGGGCATGAGGTGCGCATCGTCACGCAGACCGATTTCTACGACTTTGTAACCTCGCGGGGCGTAGAATGCGCGCCCATCCACGTAGATATACGTTCGGCGGACAAGAACCGCGACCGCGAGGGCAACTATCCACTCTTCACCGTTTACAAAATCGCGAGAGAGTTTATGGATCGCGCTCTATCCGACATCTGGGAAGGCTGCAAGGATGCCGACGCCATCATCTTGTGCGATATGGGCGTCGTGCCCGGCGTCCATGTCGTGGACAAGCTCCAAGTGCCGACCTTCATCGCGCGCTTCTACCCTGATCTGGAGGTCGAAAAGCATTGGCGGCACGGGCTGGCGGGCCGCTTAGCCAAACTCAAAGAGGTACTGGTCTTCAAATTGAGCGCCCATTTGGTCATCTATCCGCTCCTGCGCCGATGGCGCAAACACCAACTCCAATTACCTCCCCGTCCCCGAGAGGCGGATCAGGGCGAACTGATGGACAAGGGCATCCCGATGTTCGACGCCTACAGCCCCACAGTCTTTCCCAAGCTGGCGCATTGGCCGGACTGGGTCCACGTCACCGGCTACTGGTTCCTGGATCGTCCGGCGGATTGGCAGCCGAGTGATGAACTGCGCGACTTCCTTGCCGCCGGCCCACCGCCTGTCTACATCGGATTCAGCAGCGTGATCAACTATGATATGGCGACGATGACCAACCTTTCGCTCGAAGCGCTGGCGAAGACGGGCCAACGCGGCATCCTGGCCGCCGGATGGAGCAACCTGGGCCAGAAGCCCTCGCTGCCCGCAAGCGTGCTCGCCATCGAGGGGGCACCGCACGATTGGCTCTTCCCGCAAGTCGCGGCGGCGGTGCATCACGGCGGCGCCGGCACAACCGGCGTCGCGCTGTGCACGGCCACGCCGAACATCATCATCCCCTTCACTTACGACAATCCTTTCTGGGCCTGGCGCGTCGCCGAGCTAGGCGCTGGGCCGCCCGGCATCCCGCCCAAAGAGTTGACGGCAGAGCGCCTGGCACGCGCGATCCACACCGTGCTCCACGACGAGGCGATGCGGCGGCGGCAGCGAGAGATCAGCCAGGCGATCCAAGCAGAAGACGGCGTCGCCCGCGCCGTCGAACTATTTCACCAGTACACAAACTGGAAGCCGGAGTAGCTATGCAAATCACCCTCCTGGTCTTCGGCACACGCGGGGAGGTCCAACCGCTCATCGCGCTGGCGCGCGGACTGAATGCCGCCGGGCACACCGCGCGCATCGTCACCCAGGCGGAATTTTACGATTTTGTGATAAAATATGATATAAATTGCGTGCCTATCCACATCAACCTTCGCGAAGCTGAGCGCAGTCGCAAGCATGGCGGGCAATACTCCATCTTCGCCATCCGCAAGCTATCCCAACGCGCACATCAGGTATTAATCGAGATATGGGAAGCGTGCCAGACCAGCGACGCGCTCATCTTGTGCGATATGGGTATGATCCCTGGCTGGCCCATCATGGAAAAGCTGAACGTGCCCACACTCGTCGCCGCCTTCTATCCCGAAGACGTCTGCCTGGCGATGATGCGCGAGACTTCATCTGGCAAGCTACACGCCTGGGTCCAGCGCAATATCGTCACCGCGCTCAGTTCTCGGCTGATTCTACATCCGCTGCTCAATCGATGGCGTAGAACGACGCTGGGACTGCCGCCTTCGCGCACCATTGGCGGCATCGAGGCCGCGCAGACATCGGGGGTGCCCGTGCTCCACGCCTTCAGCCCGCACGTCTTCCCAAAGCCCGCGCACTGGCCGGACTGGTTTCACATCACCGGCTACTGGTTTCTGGAACATCCAGACAGTTGGCAACCCTCCGCCGATCTGGTAAAATTCCTCACGGGGGGACCGCCGCCTGTCTACGTCGGGTTTGGGAGCGTGAGCGCCAATGATATGCAACGCATGACGGACATCGTGATCAAAGCGCTGACGAAAACTCAACAGCGCGGCATTTTGGCCGCCGGCTGGAACAACCTCGGCCAGCGCCCCACCTTACCGAACACGATGCTCGCCATCGAGGGCGCGCCGCACGACTGGCTCTTCCCGCAGGTTGCGGCGGCGGTGCATCACGGCGGTGCGGGCACGACCGCCATCGCCCTGCGATCTGGGACACCCAACATCATCATCCCTTTCACCATAGATAATCCATTTTGGGCACGGCGCTTAGCAGAACTCGGCGTCGCGCCGCCAGGTATTCCGCCGCAAGAATTGACCGCCGATCGGTTGGCTGCGGCCATTGATATCGCGGTACACGACGAGGCAATGCAGGCACGGCAAGCCGCTTTGAGCGAAGCCCTGCACAACGAGGACGGCATCGCGCGCGCAGTTGAGTTGATCCACAATTACCTGTGAGGACTGTATGAAAGTTGTCATCATAGCCTTTGGTACACGCGGAGATATTCAGCCCTTTGTCGCCTTCGGCCTGGGCCTCCAGGCGGCGGGGCACACGGTGAAGGTCGCGACCCACGCCAGTTATTGCGAATTCGTAGAGAGCTATGGCCTGAAGCCTCATCCCATCCCCTTAAATTTGCGCGCCGCTTGGCAAGATCAAAAGAGCGCTGGAGTTCATCTGCCATCGCTCTATCGGCTGGCGCGCGATATCGCCTTTGAGACCTTGGAAGCAACATGGGAAGCCTGCCAAGACGCCGACGCGCTGGTTTTCAACTATCTAGGGCGCATTCCGGGCATCCATATAGCAGAAAAACTTCGCGTCCCTGCCGTTTTGGGCCTGATTCACCCGCACCAGATGGATTTCTTCTACCGCGCCCGCTATTTCAACGACGTGGGCGAGCCGGTCTTTGATGTCAAAGAGTTCGTCCTAGATCGCGCGATGCAGATCATCTACATGCCATTTGTGAATCGATGGCGCAAAAAGACGCTGGGACTGCCCAACGCCCCACTCATCGGCAATGATCGAAAATTCTTGGCGCGAAGAATACCCGCACTCTGCTCGTGGAACGACCGCGTATACCCAGGTCGCCCGGAGTGGCCGGATTGGTTTCACGTTACCGGCTATTGGTTCCTCGACACGCCATCGAGTTGGCAACCTCCCAAAAATCTATTAAAATTCTTAGTGGAGGGACCGCCCCCGGTTTACATAGGCTTTAGCAGCGTGACCCATCTTGAGCGCGAGGATATGACCAATTTGATCATCGAATCATTGGAAAAAAGCGGGCAACGGGGTATTATAACCTCCGGGTGGAGTGAATTGGGAAAGCAAGCCACACTTCCCGAAAGCGTCTATGTCGCCGAATCTGTGCCGCATGATTGGCTCTTCCCACAAGTTTCCGTGGCTGTCCATCATGGGGGCGTGGGCACTACCGGAGCCGCGTTGCGGGCCGGCATCCCCAGCGTCGTGATTCCCTTCGTCGTCGATGAGCCATTCTGGGCGTGGCAGATCAATCAATTGAGCGCCGGCCCGCCAGGCATCCCACCGCAGCAACTGACAGTCGATAACTTAGCTTCGGCGCTCCAGACGGCGCTCAACGATGCAGAGATGCGTCAAAACGCCACCACGTTGGGAGAACACATCCGCGCCGAGGATGGCGTCGCGCGCAGCGTTGAATTATTCCATCATTATCTATCCCATCACGAGGGAGGGACGCAATGAAACCCAATCCGTTGCTCAAAAAACTGGGGCTGGCGGCTGACGACCGCGCCGTGATTCTCCACGCCGACGACATCGGGATGTGCCAAGCCTCGGTGGCCGCCTACGTGGATCTGGTGGATTTTGGCCTCGTCTCCTCGGCGGCCACGATGGTTCCCTGCGCCTGGTTCCCGGCGACGGCTATTTTCTGCCGCGAGCACGCCGCCAAGGTCGATATGGGCGTTCACGTCACGTTGAACAGTGAGTGGAACCCCTGTCGCTGGCGGCCGCTCTCCACCTGCGATCCGGCCAGCGGCCTGTTGGATGATGAGGGATACTTGCATCGCGATCTGGAAAGCACGCGCGATCACGCCGACGCTGACGCTGTCTACGCCGAGATCACAGCCCAAGTCAAGCAAGCGTTCAACGCGGGGATTGACGTCACCCACATAGATTCCCACATGTTCGCCATCGGCCAGCGCCCCGATTTCTTCCAAAGCTATCTGCGCGTCGCAATGGAGCATCAAATTCCCGCGCTGTTGCTCCGCGCCCGCGTCGAGATGATCCAAGAGATGGTGCAGGGCCGGATTAAGGACGAGTTTCTGGCGGCGATTACAAGTCACCTCCAGCAGTTAGAGGCCCAAGGTGTGCCGATGTTGGATACGATGCAGGTCACATCCCTGAGCACCCACGAAAACCGCTGGGAGCATATCCAAGGGATCATCGACGGCTTCGAGCCGGGCACGATCAACTACCTGATCATCCATCCCGTCAAAGACACGCCCGAAATTCGTATGTTAGCCACCGATTGGCGCGCCAGAGTGGCAGATTACCGCACCTTCACGAGCGAGAAAGCGCGCGCCCTGTTCCACGAGGCAGGCATCCACCTCATTGGATGGCGCGTCCTGCGCGATTTGATGCGCGCCGCCGGATAACAGCATGCGCGTCACGATTTTGGCCTTCGGTACGCGGGGGGATGTGCAAACGATGACCGCCTTCGGTCTGGGGCTGCAATCGGCCGGGCACGAGGTACGGTTAGCCGCACAGGCCAATTTCGAGAATTTTGTGATCAGTAGCGGGCTAAAATGCGCGCCCATCAGCTTTGATCTGCGACTGCCAGATAAAGAAAATGGCAAGGTCAAAACCGGGCGGTTGTCGCCCTTCCGGCTCTATCGTTTGGC
>DAOTUC010000114.1:0-16250 GCA_034437315.1 Anaerolineae bacterium | reverse complement strand
CTCGGCGGCGGGCCGGTCGAAGCGCAGCACGCCCGACGTGCCGGAGAAGCTCAGCGGCGCTCGCAACATCTCCCCCTCGCCGACGACCAGCCGGTAGCTGCCGGTCGCTTCACTCAAGCGCGCGACGGTGACCCGCCCCGGCTTGAGCGGAAATTCCATCAACAGCGGCAATTGGCGATTGGAATGGATCGTCCCCCGAGGTTGTACGGCTGGATCCGCCATGGAAAGCGGGGCCAGACCGCAATGCCACACCACGACCGCGTCCCTCTCCGCGTCCATTGAGACGACGTCGGCGCCGAAGGCCGGCTCATCGCTGAGCCACTGGAGGATCAGCTGGGTGATCGTGCCGTTGACGTCCGCCTCGCAACTACAGGGGATGCGCTCGTCGCTGAGCATAGACATCGCGCCGCATGCCGCGCATCCCAACTCGGTGAAGAACTCGGGCCAACAGCGCACGGCCAGCCCGTCCAGATGTTCTTGTTCTGCAAACTGCCGAAGCGTCAGATACGTTCTCAACGTCCCCCGCAGCGCCTCCTGGTCCAATTGATCCAGGCCGTCCAATCGGGCGCTCCAGGCTTGCAGGACCATCTCCGTCTCCTGAGGATCAATCGTTTGCGTGCCCTGGAAGACGTTTTCCAGCGCGATCTGGGAGATCTCCAGGCCGAAATGGTGTTTCAACGCCTCTGGATCAGGCTTGCAGGAATCGAAACCGCCCGGGTGCTCGCCCACGCGTCCGACTCGCGCGCCTCGCAAGCGCCGTCGCGCGCGACCCGCCAGGGCCAACGCGCGCACACGCGCCAATGGGGCTTCCAACAGCGCAGGGTCGTCTGGGCTGGCGTATACATGTTCATACCGATAGCCCGCGCGCCTCAGCGCGTGAGCCGCCAGGTTGACGCCGCAGAAGGAGTTCAGCCGCAGGCGGCCGCCGGTGTGCGCTTCTGGAACCCCCCACATCAGGAGCGGCACGTCTATCGACTGGGCCAGATGCATGATCATCGTGCTATCGGCGAAAGTCGCCTGGAGAACCAGGAGTAGGTCGAGGGGGGGCGCGGCCAATTCCTGCGCGACCGCCTTGGCCTCTTCCAGGCTATCGACCAGCGCCTGTGGGCCGTGGAGCGTGAATCCTGCCTGTTCCAATTGCCCGCGCACACGCGCCGTGACCTGATCGGCCAACGCCACGTCAAAGGTGGGGCGGGCCAGCGCTACAAATCCGAGATGTAAGTTCATCGTCTCCTCATCCAATGTCTAGTTGTTGGTAAAAGAAAGCGTCCAGCGCCAGGGCCGCCGCTCCAACCGCGCCGGCCTGCCAGCCAAAGCTGGTCGTCTGCAAGCCTACTTGCTCGCCCAGGTTGGCGAAGGATCGCCGGCGCATCGTCGCCTCGGCGACCGGCGAGAGCAGATCGTGGCCCTGGGCCAGGATGCCGCCTAACACGATCAGTTCCGGGTTGAAGGTATTGACCAGGTTCGCCAACGCAAGGCCCAGGTAGCGCGCTCGCTCTTCGAGCATCGTGCGGGTCGCTGCGTCGCCGGCGCGGGCGGCGGCGAAGATGCGCTCAATCGGTTTCGTCGCCGACGGTTTCGTCGCCGACGCTTTCGTCGCCGACGCTTTCGTCGCCTCTTCTTGCAAATAGGTCGCCAGGATGCCGTCTTCATCCTGCGCCGCCAGCGCTTCCGCCAGATGGACGATCACCGGTTCCGAGACCAGCGTTTCCAGGCAACCCGTGTTCCCGCAGCGGCAGGTCTCCCCTCCATCTGGGATGATGGTGGTGTGCCCGATCTCGCCGGCGCCGGCGCCGGCGCCTCGGTAGAGCTGACCGTTCACCACGAAACCGGCGCCCACGCCGATGCGGGAGTAGACGAAGGCCAGCGCGCGGACATCCTGCCCCACGCCGAACATCGCCTCTCCCAGGGCCATCGCCCGCACATTGTTGTCCACGCAGACCGGCAATCCCAGGCGCTCGACGATCCATTCACGAATGGGTATATCGCGCCAACCCAGATTGGGCGCCAGCACGTTGATCCCGGTGTGCGGGTTGACCAGCCCGGAAGCGCCGACGCCTATCCCCAGGATGCTCTGTGAATTCACCCCACTCCGATCGAGCGCCTCGTCGATCATGGCGACGACCTTGTTCAACACCTCTGTGGGCGACCGATCCAGGGCGTGGGCCTGCGAGAGACAGACCAGAAGATTGGCGCGCAGATCCGCCACCGCCACGCGCAAACTGCCGATACCGATGTGAACGCCAATGGCGTGGCGCGCTTCCGAGACGAGCCGCAACGCCATCCGCGGACGCCCCACGCCGCGCTGGCGGTCGAGTTTTTCCATCCCCTCCTCGGAGACGAGACCGTGTTCCAGGAGTTCGGAGATCAGGTTGGTGATGGTCGTCGTCGAAAGGCCGGTCAGGCTAGCCAGGCGGACGCGCGAGACGTAGCGCTCGCGGAGCAATGTGTGCAGCACGGCGCTCAGATTGTGCGATTTGACGTCGCTGGCCTTGCTGCCCATGGGGATAAATGTACGTTGTATTGACATATGCACCAGGCGGGTGGGTGGATCACAATTAATTAATCAAGGGGAAAAACTAATTAGATTATAGCACGCGGGGGGATGGCTGTCAAGCGATGGTTGGGGGAGTGGGGGAGGGGGCGTCTATCGTCCGTCAGTCTATCTCAATGTCGAACTCGCCCAGCATGATGCTCGGCGCATCTCCCAACTCGATGTCGAAACGGGCGCGATGGCGCAGGACGTGCTGGGCGAAGTGCAAGATCCGCCGGGCGGCGGGTGAGAGGCCCTCATTGTCGACCAGGAGGCTCAGGACCGCCAGCGCCTGGGCATCCGCCTGGGCGAAGGGGCGTTCGAGCAGCTGGCGAATCTGGAGGATCCGCAGATCCCACAGCGACAGCGCGGCTGCGGCGTGACCGATCGCCATAAACGCGCCGTCCGGCGAGATGTGCAGGGAGGTGATCTGGCCCACGGGGGTTTCGACGTCGGCGATGACCTCGCGATCGGGCCAGGCGATGAAGTGGATGACGCCCTCGGAACCGGCGGTGACGACGGTGGATTCGCGGCGCAGGAAGGTGACCCCTTCTACACGACCCGCGTGCTGCGTCAGGGTATCCGTGCTCCGTTGGAACCAGTGGGGCCCCTGGCGTTGGAACGTGCGCACGTCGCCGCCGTATTCGCCCGCGATCACCGTCTCTTCGTCGGCGAAGGCGGCGCTGCGCACGATTTTGCTGCCGCCGCTCAGGCCGGCGTACGCTAACTGGGGCAGCGTGAGCGCGTGCACGCCCTGATACAGCAGAGCGACCTGACGTCCGCTGGGGGAGATGCGGGCGGAACGGGGCCAGAAATAGGACATGTTCGAGGTTGTGACCGCCTCCCGCGCGGGCACGTCCCACAGGATGACCTGGCGGTCGCGGCCCGTGGATAGCAGGCGCGTTTCGTCCACCGGCGCCAGGGCGGTCACTGAACCGGTGTGTTCCCCCAACAGGGTGGGATGTTCCGCCCACCCCTGGTCGGGTGACGGGGGCCAGTAATAGATGGCGCAGGGAGTGTCCACCGAATTGGTGCGTTCGCCCGCCAGCAGCGCGCCGTCGCCGGTGAAGGTCACGTTCCCGATGGAATGGGCCAGTTCGTCCGACACGTATTCCCGCCGGGCGTGCTGGTAGTTCCAGACCACGATCTTGCGCACGCCGGCGCCCACGGCGATGACGGACCGGGTGGGGGAGAAGGCCACGTCGTTGACGCGCCCTGGGACCCGGGCCTGGGCCTGGCGCACGGCGGGCGGGATGAGGGCGCGGAGTTCGTCCTGATTCTGGGGCAAGCTTTCGGAGGCGCCGGGCGCGGGCGGCGATTGGAGCAGCGCGACCAGTTTCTGGAAGACCGCTTCGTCATCCCCGTTCTCCGGCGTCCAATTTTCGCGGACCAGCGTCTGGGCGGCCCGCATGCTCCAGACCAGCGGGACCTCGAAGATCAGTTTCCACAGCACGGGCCACTTGTGATTGCTCGTCAGCGTCTGGAGCAGCAGGTCCAGCTCGGCGGGCGTCATCTCGGCGGCGCGGTCGAGGTAACCCTCGCCGGCGATGGCGGTCAGGAAATCGGCCCGGCCGGCGGCGCGGAGTTTTTCCCGGATGCGGCGGCGCAGCGGGTCGTCGGCCGCCGCGTAGATTGAGCGCAGCAGACGTTGGTCGTAATCCAGCCCCTCGTAGCGCGCCCATTGCCCGGTGAGGAAGAAGTAGGCGGCCCGTTCCCCTTCATCGGCCGGCGTGTACCCGGCGGCGCGGATGATGCGGGTGATCTCTTGCAAAGATGCGTCGGGCGCGTCGTTCTCGTTCTCGATCACGAAGCGACAGGCGGCGTCCTGGGCCTCCTGCGTGCGGAGGTCGCCGAGCGCCTGCCGGGCGCGTTGGGCGATGGGGGAGTCCCGGTCGCCGCACGCCTCAATCAGCGGTTCGATGGTCCGCTCGTCCCCCTCGCGCACCGCGTCCAGTTCGTCCACCAGCAGCGCGCTGAAGACCTTGGCCCTGGGCGGCGTGGAAGCGACCCAGCCACGCTCGACGATCAGGGCTTCCAGGTCGGGGTGGCGCGTCTTGGCCCAGACGTTGCAGACAAGGCTGATGCGCCGCCAATCCTCGATCTCCCGCAGTGCGTCCAGCGCGATGGCGCGCACATGCCGGTCTTTGGTGAGGGTGACCGCCTCGGTCAGGAGCTCGACGGCGGCGTACTCGTCGATTTCGGTCAGCGCGCGGGCCGCCCGCCGCCGCCGCCAACCGCCGATCAGGGGCGTCCGCGCGTAGAGCGCTCGTCGCAGGCGATATAATTGCCATTCTCCGTTGGACATTGACCCCTTCTTGAAACTTGCAAACTTACCACTTACCACTTACCGCTTGCAAACTTGTTACTTCAATCACAACTGCAACGGCACGAACTGCTCCTCGGCCTCCCGCGTCTCCTGGAACGAGGCGGAGCGGGCGCGACCCTCGCGTAGCCAATCGCGCAGGGCCTGGACCGTCTCGCGCTGGGCGATGGAGAGCGGCACCTGGCGTTGCAGCGCGGCGGCGACGTCGGCGGTGGTGAATTCGCGGCCCTCGCCGAAACCGATGTACATCCCGTCGATGACGGCCTGCTCGATCTCGGCTCCCACGTAGCCCTCCGATTCCCGCGCCAGTCGCTCGACGTCAAAATCCTGGGGCAGCCGGTTGCGCTTGCGCAGGTGGACGGTGAAAATCTCCTCGCGTTCGTCCAGGGTCGGCAGGTCGAGGAAGAAGACCTCGTCGAAGCGCCCCTTGCGCAGCAGTTCCGGGGGCAGGCTGGAGATATCGTTGGCGGTGGCGACGATGAAACAGGGGGCGGTTTTTTCCTGCATCCAGGTGAGGATCGTGCCGAAGACGCGCGTGCTGGTGCCGCTATCGAGTCCCCCGTGGGCCAACCCCTTCTCGATCTCGTCGATCCAGATGACGGCCGGGGCCACCGTCTCCGCCAGTTGCAACGCCTGGCGGGTCCGTTCCTCCGATTCGCCGACCAGGCTGCCGAACAGCGCGCCCATATCGAGCCGCAGCAGGGGCAGCCGCCACAGGCCGCCGACCATTTTGGCGGTCAGGCTCTTGCCGGTGCCGGGGATGCCGATGAGGGCCATGCCCTTGGGAGCGGGCAGTCCGTAGTCGCGCGCCTCATGGGAGAAGGCCCGTTCCCGCAGCCGCAGCCATTTCTTCAGTACACCCAGGCCGCCCACGTGATCGGGCGTCTCGGTAGCGGCGTAGAATTCCAGGGCCTGGCTCTCGCGGATGATCTGTTTCTTCTCCTCGGTGACCAGGTCGATGTCGCGGTCGTCCAGTACGCCGTCGCACACGATGGCCTTGGCAAAGACCCGCTGGGCCTGGGCGGCGGTCAAGCCCACGGCGGCCTGGACCAGCTTCTGGCGGCCCAACGGGGTCAGGTTGATCTTGACGCCCGGCGTCTGGGATAATTTGTCGAGGACGTTCTCCAGTTGCGAGGCCTGCGGGGAGGGGAAATCGACGATCACCGCTTGATCCTTCAGCTCGACCGGCAGTTTTGACGTGGGTGTGGTGACGATGATCGACCGTTTGGTGAATTTGAGTTGCTGGGCCACGTTGCGTAACTTGCGTTTGATGCGCGGGTCGTTCCAGAACTCGTGGAAATCCTTCAACACAAACAGCCCATCGCTTTCCGCCTTCTCTACCTGTTCCAGGGCGGTCATTGGGTCGCGGGCCGACGGCGGGGCTGCGGGCCCGACCAGCGTCTGGAAGCCGTCGGCCACGTCCCAGCCCATACAGGCGCGTTGGGCCTGCGCGCAGACGTTCATAATGGTCTCCAACGCCCGCTCTTCCTCCGGCGTCACCAGGATGAGCAGCGTGAAGCGGGCCCGTAGATAGATGTCCAGTTGTGTCTCGAAGTCCATCTTTTTCTCCTGGGATGAGGCGACCGGTATTTGAATCTCGCTTACGGTTATAAATTGGGCACTGGATAGCGCAGGAGGATGCTATTTTCGCCGTCGGCCATCGTGATGCTCTGGGTGACCTCGGCGGCGCGCGGGAATCCCTCGTTGGCGTGCAAATGATCGCGCATGAAGGTCGGGAGCGCCAACAGCGCGGCCTCAAGCCGCAGCAGGTCCGATTTGCCGGGACGGGCTAGCGCCCCTGAGGGCATGATTCGCAAGACGAGGGGGTAGGCTTGTTTGTCTACCACCGGCCAGCCGTACTTCTCGATGTTGTCCAGGTCATCGAAGGACATTTCGATGGCCTCGTCGAAAAGCACCGCCACCCACGGCGCGTGTTCGAGAAGTTGCTCAGGCGGTTTCCCGGCGTAGGTGTCTCGCAACACATCCAATGAGTCGTAGATGGTCAGGCCGTAAACCTGTCCCCCGTGGCCCATAACCACGGCGTAGTGGGCTTGGCTGTCGATGGGGTAGTGTATTTCGATAGGTTTGGTGTCATCTATCCAGCGCCATGGCGCTTCTCGGTAAAAGTAGTCGGCCGCCTCGAAAAATCCTTTCGCCATCGGGTGCGTGATGCCGGGTGTTTCCAGAAGGCCAGGGAGGGGCGCTTCGTCCGGGCCCATGAATGCTTCCATCTCTTCTAAAACGGCCCGTATCTGATGGATGGATTGGCGATACTTGCAGCGGATACCCACTTCTTCCAGCGCCGGCGCCATCTTCTCAACCATGTTCTGGTCATCCAGGTAAATGGCGGCCGGCCGGCGTTTTTTCCCACTGCCAAGTATGGGATAGCGCATCATCTTGGCCAGTTGCTCAAGTATTTCTGAAATTTCCGGAAAGTCTTCGTCCATGAGTTGGACGCCCACGAGGAGGTTATCCTCAGATACTGTCAGCACCAGGTATGGACGGTATGGATCCTGGTCTGGCGGTGCAATCCAGGTCCGCGCCAGCTGGACGGTGCTCATCCAGATCTCGTCCGTCTGATTTAGATCGCGCACCTTGTCCAACGACACGCTATCCGGTTGACCTAATTTCAACAATGTGCCGGTGGCACTCACGAGCATGTTCATCAGATTTTGTTTCATTGTCTTACTCCTCAATTATTTAAGGCCACGGTAAGCTACTTGGCCATAATCTCTGCCAGGTCCCATAGATCCTGACTGTATGCCTTGTCGAAGGAGACGGCCTCTTCCAGGGGGATCGGTCGCGTCTCGTTTTGCACCCATCCGACCATGTGCCCGGCCTTGCCATCGAGCAGGCGCTGGACGGCGGCGGCGCCGAGCCGGGTCGCCAGGATGCGGTCGAACGCGCTGGGCGATCCGCCGCGTTGGACGTGCCCCAGGTGTGTGACCCGCACCGAGAAGCCCAGGGTGTCCTTTCTTTCGCGTAGGTGGTCGATCAACGCCTGCGCGCCCGGTTTCCATCCCTCGGCGGCGACGATGATGCAGTGGGATTTGCCGAGCACGTAGGCTTTGTCGATCATATCGGTGACCGCTTCAAATTGGGTCTCGACTTCGGGGCAGAGCACCATCTCGGCCCCGCCGGCGATGCCGCTGGCCAGCGCCAGGTAACCCGAATTCCGTCCCATCGTCTCGATCAGAAAGGCGCGGTTGTGCGAGGACGCTGTATCCTTGATTTTGTCGATGGCGTCCAGGATGGTGTTCAGCGCGGTGTCGACGCCGATGGAGATATCGGTGCCGTTGACGTCATTGTCGATGGTGCTGGGCACGCCGATGGTGGGAAAGTCCATCTCCCAAAGTGCCTGGGCGCCGGTCAGGGACCCGTTGCCGCCGATGACGACCAGCCCGTCGATGCCAAAACGATTCAGGCTGCGCAGCGCCTCGCGCTGTCCTTGCATCTCATAGAACTCGGGACAACGGGCGGTGCCCAGGAATGTCCCGCCTTGCCCGATGACGCCGCCCACCGAACGGGCGTCCATCTGGTCGATATCGCCGTCCAGCAGGCCGGCGTAACCTCGCCGTATGCCCATGACCTCCAAACCCAGGTGCAGGCCCATCCGCACCACAGCCCGGATGCAGGGATTCAGGCCGGGGTTGTCTCCGCCGCTTGTAAGCACGCCAATGCGTTTCATATTTCCTCCTGATGAGAAGTTTTGGTCCACAGACTTAATTTTCCGTCACGTCGGCGACCTGTCCCTGGGTCAGATCGACCAGATCCGTGAAAGAGATGGAGAACACGGTGCGGGGATGTCCAGCCGCCGCGTAGACCGTCTCGAAACGTCCAAGGGAAGCGTCAATCCAGGTTGGGAGCGGGCGCCGGTGACCGAGCGGGGGCACGCCGCCGATGCTGAATCCGGTCTCCTGGCGCACTCGCTCGGCGTCGGCGATCATCACCCGACGGGCGTTCAGAAGTTGCTTCAACTTGACGGGGTCGGCCCGCCGGTCGCCGGCGACCAGCGCCAGGACGGGTTCGCCGTCTGCCAGGAAGACCAGGGATTTAACGATGCTGCCCAGGGGCGTTCCCACCGCATCGGCCGCCAGTTGGGCGGTGCGGGCGCTTTTTTCCAACTTAATGACCTGGACATCCAAACCGGCCTGGTCGAGGATTTGTTGAACGCGCGCTACTTTGTTCATCTGATCTACCAATCCTATGGGAGATAGGAGAATGAGCGACCGTTTTTATTCGACCACAATGGCTTGCGGCCCGACAATTTGCGCCAATTCTTGGGTCAGTTCGGGGCAATAATGGGTGCTGTCGTTGGGGAAGGCCAGTTCGACTGGCCGACTCGCGCCGCCGGTCAGTTGGATCACGAAATGGTCCGGGCCGGCGTGCGCCGCCAGAAGCCGGTGCACGTTGCGCAATAATTGGGCGTCCTGGTTGTGCTCGCCGCTGCGGGTCAGGGTCACGTGGATGGTGTGAGTCTGGGGGGGAGCTGACGCAGGCGTCGCGGTGCGTTTCGGTGTTGGCGGCGGCGCTTTCGTATCCACGGCGGCGGGCAGCGCTATTTCTTCAGGCGTCTTGACCCAGCTACAGATCAGGCTGGGCGTGTCCCGGCGTCCGGCGTCGATCTTGCCATGCACGACGAGGATGCGATCCACCTGCCAGAGCGGTTTGGTCGCCTCCCAGACGCTGGGGAAGACGACGACGTCGCACGTCCCCTGCACGTCCTCCAGGGTGACGAAAGCCATATCCGCGCCTTTCTTGGTCACGTGGCGGCGCACCCGTTGGACCATCGCGGCGATGGTGACTTGTTGTTCATCCGTTTCCGCCAGTGAACAGCCATAAGGGCTGATCGATTCGCGCAGTCGGATGAGCGTCTCGTTCAACGGGTGGTCGGAGATGTAGACGCCGACCAGTTCCTTTTCCCATTCCAGGCTTTCCTTCTGGGGAACTTCGGGGACATCCGCCAATGCGGGCAGCAGCGCGCTCTGGGCGTCCAGGTGAACGCCGGTCGCCTCGCCGAACAGGCTCATCTGGCCGACTTCCAGGGCATGGTGATGGCTGGCGCTCAGGCTGACGATGTTCTCGGCGATGGAGAGAAGCTGGGAGCGGGAACCGAAGGCGCGCAACGCGCCGACCTTGATCAAGCTTTCCAGGACGCGCCGGTTGATCTGTCGCATATCGACGCGCCGGCAGAAATCGTCCAGGTCGACGAAGGGGCCGTC
Organism: Anaerolineae bacterium; assembly: GCA_034437315.1. Lineage (GTDB taxonomy): Bacteria > Chloroflexota > Anaerolineae > B4-G1 > B4-G1 > DSAR01. The sequence continues at coordinate 6,172 of DAOTUC010000114.1, read as the reverse complement.
CGTCTCGCGAGCGTCTAGAATCACCCGGATGGGGCCTTCGCCCACGTTCTTGATCGCGCCGAGGCCGAAGCGGATGGCGGGTCGTTCGGCGTCGTCGCCATTTTTGCTATTCCCGCCAGGCTCTTCAATGGTGAAGTCGATGTCCGATTGGTTGATGTCCGGTGGGCGGACCTGGATGCCCATGCGCCGGCATTCGGAGATCAAGAAACCGATCTTTTCGGTGTTGTGGCGCTCAGTGGTCATCAGGGCGCTCATAAACTCGATCGGGTAATGCGCCTTGAGGTAGGCGGTCTGGGCGGTGATGACGGCGTAATCGGTGGCGTGGGCGCGGTTGAAGCCGTAGCGGGCGAAGAATTCGATGTCGCCCCAGACAGCGTCGGCGACCTCCGCAGCGATGCCTTTCTTGATCGCGCCCTGGCGGAAGATCTTTTTGTGCTTCGCCATCAGCTTCTTTTTCTTCTTGGCGACCGCCTTGCGGATCATGTCCGCTTCGCCAGGCTCGTAACCGGCCATTTGCACGGCGATCTGCATGATCTGCTCCTGGTAGACGATGATGGCGTAGGTATCGTCCAGGATGTTTTCCAGGATTGGGTGGTGGTAGCGCACCTCCTCCTCGCCGTGCATGCGGCGGATGTAGGTGGGGATGTTTTCCAGCGGGCCGGGGCGGTAGAGGGCCAGGACGGCCACGATGTGCTGGAATTGGCTGGGCCGCAATTCGCGCAGTGTGCGCCGCATGCCGGCCCCTTCCACCTGGAAGACGCCGGTGGTATCGCCGCTGGTCAACAGGTCGTAGAGCGCGCGCACGTCGGCGTCCCGCGCTGGATCGTCGGCCGCCCGTTCGTAGGGGATCGTCTCCAGCGTCAGTTTGCGCCCGTGGCGCGCCTCAATCAGTTGGCAGGCTTTGCGCATGTGGGTCAGGGTGCGCAGACCCAGGAAATCGACCTTGAGCATGCCCATCTCGTCCACGATCTCCATCGGCCATTGGGAGACGCTGTTGAGCGTCATGCCTTCCGACGACGATTTGGTGGGCCGGGCCAGGGGCAGGTAGTGGGTCAGGGGCTTATCCGAAATGATGACGCCGGCGGCGTGGGTACTGGCGTGGCGCGCGACTCCCTCCACCTGCTCGGCGGTATCGAGCAATTTCCGGATGTAGGGGGTGGTCTTGTAGAGCTGCTTGAGTTCCGTTTCCATCTCCAGGGCCTGGGCGATGGAAACTGGCTTGCCGGGTTGGTTGGGGATCAAGCGGGCCACGCGGTCGACCTCGGCGAGCGGCACGTCGAGCGCGCGCCCCACGTCGCGGACGGCGGCCCGGGCGCCCAACGTCCCAAAAGTGATGATCTGGGTGACGCGATCCGCTCCGTACCGCTCGACGGTATATTGGATCAACTCGTCCCGCCGGTCGTCGGGATAATCCAGGTCGATATCCGGCATGTTGACCCGGCTGGGATTGAGGAAGCGCTCGAACATCAGCCGGTTCTTGAATGGGTCCACGTTGGTGATGCCCAGGGTGTAGGCGACGACGCTGCCGGCGCCGGAACCCCGCACGTTCCACCAGATGTCCCGCTCTTTGGACGCCTCGCACAGATCCCACACGATGAGGAAATAATCGTCGAAACCCATGTTGTGAATGACGCCCAGCTCGTTTTCCAACCGTTCGATGACTTCCGGCGCTTGCGCCTGTTCCTCGCCGTAGCGCCACACCAGGCCCTCGTAACACAGGTGGCGCAGGTATTCCTCCGACGAACCGCAGTCTTCCGGCACGGGGAACGTGGGCAGGTGATAGGGCGGGGCGAATTGGAGCTCGACCTCGCACTGCTCGGCGATCTTGACGGTGTTTTCCAGCGCCTCCGGGATGTGACCGTACAATTGCCACATCTCCTCCGGCGAGCGCATATAGTAGGAGGGGTCGCTCATCCGCAGCCGGTTGGGCTCGTTGACCGTCTTGCTGGTGCCGATGCAGAGCAGGACGTCGTGGGCCTCGGCCTGGTCTTGCCGGGCGTAGTGAATGTCGTTGGTGGCGACCAGGGGGACGTCCATCTCGCGGGCCAGGTCAACCAGTTGGCGGTAGACCGGATCGAATTCGGGGATCTCGTGGGTCTGGAGCTCGATGTAAAAGCGGTCCGGGAAGTGTTTCTGATACCAGCGCACCGCCTCCCGGGCCTGTTCGTCTCGCCCGTCGAGCAGCAACTGGGGGATCTCCCCGCCGCCGCAGGCGGTGAGCACGATCACGCCGTCGCTGTGTTGGGCCAGGATCTCCCGGTCGACGCGGGGCTTGTAGTAGAAGCCCTCCAGTTGGGCGATGCTGGCCATTTCTATCAGGTTCTGGTAGCCGCTCTGGTTCTGGGCCAGGAGGACGATGTGATAGGGCTTGCTCTCCGATTTATCCCGCCGGTGGCGCGACTCCCGGGCCACGTAAGCCTCGACGCCGATGATGGGTTTGACGCCGGCGGCTTGGCAAGCGGAGTAGAAATCGACCACGCCGTACATCACGCCGTGGTCGGTGATCGCCAGCGCCGGCATGCCCATCTCGGCGGCTTGTTGGGCCAATTCGCGGCAACTGCTGAGACCGTCGAGGAGTGAGTATTCGGTGTGCACGTGGAGGTGTACGAATGTCTTCATCGGCTCAGATTATACCTGAGCACCGCACATTGAGCAAATGGGAGCGGCGCGGTGGTGTTTCGTTTCGCTCCATTTTGGGGTATAATATGGGCTGGGAGGATAACGTTGATGAGCGTACAAGATATTCAAAACAAACTGCGCCAATTGCCCAGCGTCGACCGCTTGCTCAACGACGAGGGGGCGCAAGGTTTGATCGCGGCGTATGGTCGCCGGCAAGCGACGGAGTCTTTGCGTCAGGCGCTGGACGCGGCGCGGGCGGCGGCGCGGGACGCGGCCCACGAGGGGGACGATGTCCCAGGGCGCGACGTGTTGATCGAGCGGGCGGGCGCCTACCTGGAGCGCCGCCTGGCCCCCACGTTGCGCCCGGTCATCAACGCCGCCGGCGTCATCATCCACACCAACCTGGGCCGCGCGCCGCTTTCCCGGGCGACACGCGCGGCGATGGACGCGGTCAGCCGGGGCTATTCGACGTTGGAGTACGACCTGGATGCAGGGCGGCGCGGGCATCGTACGCTCCACGCGGAGCGGTGGCTGTGTGAATTGACCGGCGCCGAGTCCGCGCTGGTGGTCAACAACAACGCCGGCGCCGTGCTTCTGGCCCTCAGCGGGCTGGCCCAGGGGCGGGGCGTGGTCATCTCGCGGGGGCAACTGGTGGAGATCGGCGGCGGTTTCCGCATCCCCGACGTGATGGCCCAGAGCGGCGCTCACCTGATCGAGGTCGGAACCACCAATCGCACCCACCTCCAAGATTACGTCAGGGCGATCAAAGCCGCGCTGTACGACCCGGACGCGCCTCCCGTCGAGTTCATCCTCCGCGCCCACCATTCCAACTACCGCATCGTGGGCTTCACTGCCGAGCCAGCCCTGGCCGAACTGGTCGCCCTGGGCCGCGAACACGGCGCGCCGGTGATGGATGATCTGGGCAGCGGCGCGCTGCTGGACACGGCCCCCTTCGGTCTGGCCCACGAACCGATGGTGCAGGAGAGCGTCGCCGCCGGGGCGGCTGTGGTCTGTTTCAGCGGGGACAAGCTGCTGGGCGGGCCGCAGGCTGGCGTCATCGTCGGGCAAGCGGTCTACGTCGACCCGCTCAAACGTCATCCGCTGGCGCGGGCGCTGCGGGCGGATAAACTCTGCCTGGCGGGGCTCCAGGCGACGCTGCTGCATTACCTGCGGGATGAGGCCATCGAACAGATTCCGGTCTGGCGCATGATCGCCGCGCCGTTGGCGGAGATTGAGGCGCGCGCCCGTCGTTGGCGGGAGACGCTCCATCAAGTGGGCATTGAGGCCGAGATTGTGGACGGCGCGTCGACTGTCGGCGGCGGCAGCCTGCCCGGCGAGACGCTGCCCACGAAACTGCTCGCCCTGCCGGCCGCCCACCCCGACCGGTTGGCGGCGGCGTTGCGCGAGGGGGCGCAACCGGTCGTCGCCCGCATCGAGGACGACCGGCTGGTGCTGGATCCCAGGACCGTCCTGCCGGATGAAGAAGAGCGCTTGCTTAAAACAATTGGGTGTGTTTCAGATGAGTAACCGTTCAGGAGGTATGGAAATACACGCTCAAGGTGACCGGCACTTACCGAATTTGGCTGCTAACGTGGCCGTTTCGAGGAGCAAATGGTGCTCTCTTGCCAAAATCAGCACACAAGTGCCGGTCACCTGAACGCTTACTCAGATGATTTAAGCTTTGTTCGTAGTACGCGCTTCAGCGCGCTTTTACGGCGATAAATCGCCTACTACGAACCAAACTTCAACTGAAATTAAATACTCTCAAATAGAATGAAACACACCCAAAACAATTAAGGAGGCTTACACGTGAAAAGAGATTTGGACCATCTGATGAAAGAACGAGGGCTGGACGCCATCCTCGTCGAAGGAAAAACGCTGGGCAACCCAGCGTTGTACTACATGATCAACGGCGCCCACATCGGCGGGGGGAAAGTCGTCAAGAAGCGGGGCGCGGAACCGATCTTGCTCTGCTCGCCTATCGAGCGGGAGGAGGCGGCCGCCAGCGGCCTCGCCACGGTCAATATGGGCAAGTACGATTTCAGGAGCATCCAACGGGAACAGAAGGACCGGTTGGCCGCGCACGTGGAGCTCTACCGACGCATCTTTGACGATCTGGACGTGAGGGGCAGGGTCGGGATGTACGGGACGATGGACCGGGGCGGCGCATGGGTGCTGCTCAACGCCCTGAACGAGCGATTGGACGGCGTCGAAATCCGGGGCGAATTCGACCAGACGTTGATCGACCTGGCCCGCGGGACCAAGGAAGCGGATGAGGCGGCGCGCATCCGCGAGATGGGCAAACGGACCGGCATCGTCGTCGACCGCGCCATCCAATTCCTCAAATCCCACCGCGTCCAGGATGAGACCCTCATCCAGGAGAACGGCTCCCCGCTGAGAATCGGGCGGGTGCGCGAGGAGATCGGGCGCTACATCGCCGAGCAGGGCATGGAGGATCCGGAGGGCATCATTTTCTCCATCGGGCGCGACGCCGGCGTCCCCCACAACAAGGGGAATCCCGAGGACATCGTCACCCTGGGCAAGTCGATTGTGTTCGACATCTTTCCCCGCGAGGCCGGCGGCGGCTACTTCTTCGATATGACGCGCACCTTCTGCCTGGGCTACGCCCCACCCGAGGTCAAGGCGGCCTACCGGGACGTGTACGAGTGCGTGGAGGCGATGAACGCTTCCTTCGAGGTGGGTCAGGAGACGAAGTATTACCAGCGCAAGACGTGCGAGTTCTTCGAGGAACGCGGGCGCCTCACCATCGGCAGCGACAGCCAGACGGAGAGCGGTTACGTCCACAGCCTGGGCCACGGCGTGGGACTGGCGATCCACGAAGAACCGTTCTTCAGCGACTCCCCCACCAACACCAGCGTGCTCGAAGCCGGGCACGTCTTCACCTGCGAACCGGGGTTGTATTACCCGGAGCAGGGGTTCGGCGTCCGCCTCGAGGACGTGATCTGGATCGACCCCGACGGCGGCGCGCACAACCTGACCGATTATCCCAAGGAACTGGTGATCGATCTTTAGCAGAGGGGGAGAGACTCGTGACTCGAGAAATAATCGTCAAGGCCTCTATCCTGGACGATAAACACCTGGAACTCGACGAGGCGTTGCCAGACGATTACGGGCAAAGTCTGCTGGTGCGTATCACACCGTTGGACGCTCATCCCGATCAACGTCTAAGCGAGCTATCGGCATCGTATCAAACAAGCACACTCACTAAAAATAGGAAGACCGTTACCCTAGACGTCGAAGAAGCCAGAATCACCGCCAATCGTTTCATTGTTGAACAGCTAACGGATCGGTTCTCTGCCGGGGAACCTAAACTGATCATTTTCCCTTTACGACCGCTTTGGGTTGTGCCCATCGAACTAAGTTACCCAAACGTCGGCAGCGTAGGTGACGTTGGGATGTTGGTTGTAGATAGCGAACGCGCCACCGTCGTGGGATGGACGCCGACAGAAGAAATAGAAAATCAAGCCCGTCAACTCTACGAACTCCACCGCCATGAAATCGAAGCTGCCTTTTCGTAGACAAAAACATCCAT
>DAOTUC010000113.1:0-1977 GCA_034437315.1 Anaerolineae bacterium | reverse complement strand
GTGCTGATGAGAATCCCCGGCTTGCGAGGATGGCTGAGATAGATCAAGAGTCCCTGCATCGGATTACCGTAGGGCGTTACCAGGTCACTATCGATGTTTACTTTGAATAGGCGCGGAACTTCCGTTACGACAAATTGCCCTTTTGAGTCGAAGGTGATCATTTCTCCCTGGGCAAAGCGTGCTTGATAGTTGAAAGGCTGGCGGTCTTGATAGTAAACGAGCACGGCCACGCTGCGGGTGTTGTCTGCATCAACTGACTGGAGTAGCATTTTGACCATCCCCATCATATCGAGGACGTGGTCGGCGTCTTGATCCGGGACTCTCCCCAGGTTGTAAGGCGTGCCCGCGTGAATGGTAGCGTTGTGCGGGTTCTCGGTATCCTCCAACGTGAAACCGATCCGATCATAGGTGAGGGTGACTCCCCCATTGCGATAGATGTGAGGCTTTCGCATCCGCCCTTTGACGATGGGCATCATACGCTCGATTTGGTGAAATTGCGGCGGCAGCGGCGGTTCCTCCGGCTCCGGTCCCTCCCCGATCTCGTGTAAGCGCTTTTGGGTCGGGTAGTGATTCGGGGCGATTTTCAGCACCTTTTGCCACCACGTCACCGCTTCTTCGCGCTGATCTAGCTGCTCGTAGGCTGATCCCAATTGATGCAATGTCGCGATGTGTTCAGGATCACGCTCGTAGGCACGCTCTAGCCACGGAAGAGCCTGCTCGGGCAAGCCTATCTGTACGTAGGTGTGGCCAATGTTGTGAATCGTCGGCGGATAATCGGGGTCACGGTCGTGGGCTGCCAGAAAAGCCTCAAGCGCTTCTTCATAACGCTTTTGCTCCAAACAGGCCAGCCCCAGGGCAAAGTGTCCTTCGGCGCGCGCCGGGTTGGCTTCGAGCATCTGGTGGGCCTTGCGTTCTACCAGGTGAAAGTCTCCCATGTCCACGTTGTGGCTAAGTTGTTCCTTGAGATGATCCAGCAGAAAATCGCCCGGCGGCAATTTCCCTCGCGCTATGCGGCGGAGTTGCTTCAGGTTATGCTGGATGTTATAACGACGACTGCGACGCCCAAGCTCCTCGAATGCCTTGATTGCCTCCTCGATACGGCCCGCGCAAGCGTAGACTATGCCCCGGTCGTGAATGATTCCTGGATCGTCCGGCGCGTACTGTTCGGCTTCGTCCAATATTTCCAGGGCCTTGTCATACTGTCCGCTCTCCGCGTAACAGGTATTCAAGTTATAGCAGGCCATTAGCCGGTCCTCGTCATCAATGTCCGTATCCAAGAATTGCCGGAAGGCTTTGATGGCTTCTTCCCACCGTTCGTCGCCCAGAGCGGCGAGTCCGTGAAGCCAAAACACGGTGGTTTGAACGGGCCGCGCTTCTTTCTTGGGCTGTCTACGCTTGTTCATCTGATTCTCCCTCCCCCCACAACTCCAACTGCTTGACCTCCGGCTCCTTCTCCCTGCGGTGCGTCTCCGCCCAGCGACTCGCCCGCTGCTCCAGATCCTCTCGCGCGCCGAGGATGGACTCCAGCGTCATCGCGCGGGAGGCGGTCAGCGGGCGCCGGGCAAAGTAGGGGTGCATCGCGTTGAGCGACCCGATCCCGCCACCGCCGCTTCGCTTACGGGCGGTCTTGTTCAGCTCTCCCAGGGGGAGGACGTCTTCGATGAACCGTTTATTCATCGGCATCACTCCGTCAGAAGCGCCTGGTGGAGATCGGTGTCCAACCGCTCCAAATCGACCAACTGCGCCCCCACTGCCTCGGCCTCGGCGCGGGCGGCGTCGGTGAACCCGGCACGGGCGAAGAAAGCCGTGCGCGTCTGCCAGTCCTTGCCCGGCACGACCTTGGGAACCTTGTCGAATAACTCCCGGATCACGTTCCGCCTGATCGGATCCGTCCCCCACTTGCACTCACCCAGCAAGATCGCCTCATCGCGCCAGTTCAGCGCGACGACATCCACCTGGGCGTCTCTGGCCCAATGG
>DAOTUC010000112.1:0-20890 GCA_034437315.1 Anaerolineae bacterium | reverse complement strand
GCGGGACGCCCTCCCAGAACTGCTCCGGTTCATCGAGCGCTTCCGGCCACCGGTGATCGTCGTCGAGGAAGTGCCCCTGTTTCGATCATCGAATGGCTACGCATATCTCCTTGGTACATTAATCAAGGGCGGATACCACGTCGAATCCCGCGTCCTCAACGCAGCGAACTATGGCATTCCCCAGGCGCGCCGCCGCCTGTTCGTTGTAGCGCGCCTCGATGGACGGCCCTGGCGCTGGCCCAGGGCCACGCATTGCGAGAATCCAGGATTGTTCGGCGCGGAGCGCTGGGTCTCGCTAGACGACGCGGTGGGGGAGCAGTTACGGGCCAGGGAGCCTCTGGGGCATCTGCCGAATTGGATCACGTCTCGGTGGCAGCAGTTGCCGGTTTCCCTGCGAGACAACGTCCAGGTCAGTTCGCAGCTCACCACCAAGCGCAACCGGCAACGAGATTGGTTGCACGTGCGGCCTATCTCACAACCCTCGTTTACAATAACGGCGTCGATGGCAAAACGGCATAGCCACATCGTCAGTGGCGGGCAAGCCTGGGCGCTCACGCTGGAAGACGCCGCGCGGTTGCAAGGATTGCCGCGGTCACACCTGTCGTCAATGACATCCACTCACATTGGGAACGCTGTGCCGCCTGCGTTGGCCCGGGCCGTTGTTAGCCATTTGAATTTGCAATAAAGGGGATTATGTGCTCCAGGACATCATCGAAACCGTGTTTGCCCAAGCTGAGGATCGGATGAACAACCCCACCGATTGCCCCGGGATATCCACCGGTCTCCGGCCGTTGGATGGACTGTTGGGCGGCTTGCAGACCGGCTTCTACATCCTGGCGGCGCGGCCCAGTATGGGCAAGACGGCGCTGGCGTTGCAACGCGAAATTCGCGCCGCGTCCAACGTCGCTTCATCCGGCGAGCGGGTGATGGTGTTTACCCTCGAGATGTCCCCCGAACAGCTCGTGCGGCGGCTGGCCTGTTCCTGGGCCGAGGTCTCGCTGCGGGATCTTCTGCGGGGCAAGCTGGAACCAGAATCCTACGCCCGTTTCACGCGGGCGGTGGGGGAGATCAACGAGTGGCCGGTGAGTCTGCACACAGGGGACGTGACGCCGGGCGTCGTCCGAGCCAAGGTGCAACGGGAGCTTCTGCGAGGCGACGTTGCGTTAGTCATTGTCGACTACCTGGGGTTGCTGTCACCGGATCAACATACATTGAAGAGAGCAGAGACGCGCAACCTGGAACTCGGCGGCATTGCGCGCGGGTTGCTGCTGGCAGCCAACGCCCTGGACACGCCGATGCTATCCATTCACCAGCTCAATCGCGGCGTCGATGGCCGGACGGACAAGCGTCCGATGCTGTCCGACCTGCGGGAAAGCGGGCAGTTGGAGGAGCACGCCGACGTCGTCCTGATGCTGTACCGCGAGGGGTACTACGATAACGGCAATGGCGGCGTCGACAATGAGAATGAGCGAGCGAACGTGATGGAGGTCTGGTCGCGCAAGAACCGCGTCGATGGCCCGGCGGGCGAAAGATGCGAGTTGTTCTGGCGGGGGGCGATGATGCGATGCTACGAGATGGAAAGTGGGGTTGTGGGGTAGGATCCGCGTGTGCGCGGGGATAGCCGCCTCATCGGCAGCTACTACCAGACAGTGGGCGTCAAAACCCTCCACACCTTCGACTTCCGCTACCTGCCGCTGCGCCATCTGACCAGGGCTTACTTCCGACTGACCCACACGCTGGCCTCCGAAAAGGCCTTCGCCGTGAGCCTCGTCTACCTCCTGGCGAGCGAATACGCCCGCCTCAAGCCCCCGGCCGACCGCTTCAGCGTCACCGCGTCCACCTGTTGACCGAGTATCCGGACGTAGCAGAGCTAGCAGACCTGCCCGTGGACGATCTGGCCGAGACGATCCAGACCCTCGGCCGCGGTCACTTCCGCGACCCGGACGAGAAGGCCAGCGCCCTCCAACAAGTCGCGCGAGATAGCTACCCCTTCCCCGACCCACTGCGCCCGACGGTACACACCGTCCTCTGCCACAGCCTGGCGCTGATCCGCTTTATGGAAGGCCAGAAGAAAGCCTACCGACGCTTGATAAAGACCGAACTAGCCCAACTGCCCGAAGCGTCATTGGCGCTGGCAGAAAAAGGTCTGGGAACGATCATCGTCGGCGGCGTCCTGGGAGAGATTCAAGACCCCCGGCGCTTCACCACCGGCCGCAAGTTCGACCGCGCTAAGGGCCGTTGGTGGCCGGTCCAGTTCACTCTGTCCCGGATCCGCCCCCAAACCCCTCTTTGTGACCCTTTCCCACCCACTTGACTTTTACCGAATTCTTACGGGCATTGATAGGATTTGGACCACCACCTAATAGTTGTCCGCAGGATCAGAACTGTGGTTGAGCAAGCGCAATCCCTCCAAGCGAAGGAGCCTGGAGAAGAGCGCTTTGTACACAGCGCAATAGGGCGAAGGAGCGTCGCTACGTCCGGCGACGCGGTGAGTCAGAAAAGGACATCCACCCGCGCACCAATAGCGCCAGGTGCAGTTCCGACAATCCTCTTTCTCGTCCACCGCGACGTTCTGGAAGCCGTCTTCGCACCAGCGCACAGCCTGAAGCGGATCGTCGGCGCTCACGTCGGTCACCGGCCGATCGATCGTCATCTGGCAACGGGCGATGCGACCCTGATGGTCAATCACCAGGTAGCTGCGACCCGCGCCGCAGGGATGCGCGTGGGCCGCGCCCAAATTGACCCGATCCAGCAGCCCGCCGACGACGCTCCGATCGGGTAGGTTCTCCTCAATCACGTTCAGAGCCGCCATCATCCCCTCGATCAGACGGGCGTTGTCCGCCCTCAGGACGGCCTCACTCCCCCCGCAGTGCTCTCGATAGAAGTTCAGGTTGAAGGGGAGGTCGTGTGCCAGCGTGTAGGCCACTGCCTGGGGCAGCGCGTCCGCGTTCTGGGCAGTCACGGTGATAGAGAGGTGTAGCTCCAGCCCCAGGGTAAACGCCCGCTCGATTGAGCGAGCCGTCCGCGCGAAAGCGCCCGAACCGCGAAGCGCGTCGTGGGCTGCACCGACGCCGTCCAATGAGATCGCCAGCCGCATATCCATCTCACGCAACGCGACGAGCATCTCGTCGGAGAGCGCGACACCGTTGCTCAGCAGCACCTCCCGCAGCGCCAGGCCGTAGTCTTCGGCGAGCGTCTGGGCATGATCGTGCAACGTACTCACCAGCGGGAAGTTAAGCGTCGGTTCACCGCCAGCGTACTTGAGCTTGACGGCACGGAAGCCATTGATGAGCGCAGAGCGAAACACCGCGTCGACCGCAGCCATACCAGTGACCTCGCTCATCGTCTCATCGTTCTTATGGACGTAGCAATAGGCGCAATTAAGATTGCACCGATTGGTGACGTGCAGCCAGGCGGTCAAGGTTTCTGGTTGCAAGTTTGTAAGTAAAGAGTCTGCAAGTGGCAAGTTTGCAGGTTGGATAAGATGGAGGGTCGCAAGTTGAGAGTCGATTGGATCACTCAGGCGGCGAGGGGCGGCGAAGGTTTCGAGGATACGGCGAGCCGGCAGGTTGAGCACAGCCACGCCGGTCGGGTTGGCGGGATTGAAAGCCAGTTCGTGGTCTTCGGGCAACGGTGCGTGATATAGGTCGGCTGAATGTTGCCAGAGAGTGGCGGCATCCGGCACGGCATCGGGCGCAGGATTGAAACTCGGGCAAGCGCAGTCGTCGTCATGATGAACAAGCGATGAGCGCAGCAAGCTAGGAATCAAATCTTCACTCGCACAGGCGCAATCCTGTTCAGCCATCGCACGAATTGGAGACCAGCGTATGGTGGGGATAGATTTAGGTTTTTTAATCACAGATGCTCTCTCCTTGCGCTTCCACATCTTCTATTTGATAGACCATCTTAATCCAATCACCCGATATCCCGGCAGGGCGAAAAGCACAACGGGCGAAGACCCGACGAGCGCGAGCGTTATCCTCTCGCGTATTCAGCCACACGTGATGCAGATCCGCCTCTCCGGCCCAATTCAACGCATGGCGCACCAACGCAGCGCCCAATCCATGGTTCCGATAAGAGGTCACAAGCCCGACGCCTAACTCAGCCTCTTTCACTGCACCCTCGCAGGTCTCCGGAAACACTCGACACCAGCCCACGATCCGATCTTGATCCTCTACTACGAGCAGACAGTGGCGCGAGCAGGTTGGTTCTTCCAAAGCATGCCGCCAACCAGGCGTGGGCTGGAAATGGGAGGTAGACATCCAGCGACCCTCGGCGCAAACGATGTTGATGGCTTTCTCCAAAGAGGCGCGATCGGACGGCGTGAAACGTCGTATGTGGGCGTTCATACACCAATCGCCTCATATACGTCCGGCGGGCCGAAATACTCCTCCAGGAAATTGCGCATCCTGGGACGGGCCGGTTGACCACCTTTCTTTGGGCTACGGTCCAGGTTGTATTTCTCGGCGGCTTGGTCTACACCCTCGTATAAAGCCTCAAGTTCCTGCACGTTCACGCCTTTGAGCGCTTCGTAAATCGTATCCTTCGCCCGTCGCATGTCGCGGAAGTCATCGGCGAATAACTCGTCGTAGGCCAACGTCAGGGTGAAATGTTCGGCGACCTGGTGTAAAAGCTTTTCATCGCGCATCTTTCCCTTCACCCGCAGTTTATCCCAATAACGTTGAAGCATTATCTGTCCCTGTAAAAGGCGCATCTTTCCCAGTTGAACCCAGAAGAAGGCCATCGGTTCATCAACCTGTGGTTTCCCTTGAGTGATAAAATATTCCTCCGGTACAATTTTCTCGGCTTTTTGCATAGTTTCTCGACACTCTTCTGGTCGGTCGACGTAGAAGTAGAGCCAGGCCAAATCAACCAGTGCGTCCATCTGGCGATAGGGGAATACATCGGCGGCCTGTTTCGCTGCCTCCTTCAAAGCATTGATTCCCTTTTCAATTAACTCGGCCTGATCTGGATCTCCCTCATCGTGGTACTCCGGCCATAGACGCGCCCAATCGCGGTAGGCACACCCCCGCTCTATCAGCGCCTCCACCAACCGTAGTCGCTCCGGCACTTCCTCTTGGAAGATCTGTGTCGCTTGACTGGCGAAGTCCACCGCTGACCGTAGATGTTTTACCTTCTCATTAGGAAAGTAGACGCGCGGGGTATTGGCACTGCGGCGGTGCGCCTCGGACAATGCGGTGCAGGCCAGGCCGATGCCGCGAGGAGATTCCAGATCACGGAAGATAGTCAGCGCCCGCTCGCAGTGCACCCGTCCACGATGAGGTTGATCGTTCTTGATGGCGATCAAACCCAGCGTGTTGTAGCTAAGCCCCACCAGGTAGCGCGCTCCCAGTTCCTCGCGCAACTCTAGCCCATCCTGGCAGTAGCGGTCTGCCCGCTCAAAGTTGCCGATCTCAGCGTTGGCCCAGGCCAGGTTATTGCGTGTGTTGGCATGCTCGGCCTCCAACCCCAACTCGCGCCAAAGAGGGAGCGAGCGACGATATTCGTCACAGGCAGCCTGGAACGCGCCCCGCACACGGAGCAGATATCCCAGGGCGTTGTATGCCCGGGCCAAGATAGTGTCCCGCTGTCTTCGATCGATTTTGGACTCCGGCTGCATTTTGGATAAAATCTGTACTGCATCTTGCAGTTTAGACTTGGCTTGGTCAAGGTTACTTCCCAGATAAGCGGCCGCCCATCCTTCCCAGACATTTAATTCCGCTTCAGTCAGCGCTCCCCCCGAGTCTACCAAATTAGCACATTCGTTTCGAAGTCGATGGACCATTTCAACAGCGATAGCGAAATCAGCCGAGTAAAAGTATCTTCTCACCCACCGGATAGCTGCGTCCAACTCCACATCATCTCGCTTTAAGCCTCGAAAGTCGTCTATGCCACTTTCAAAGGCCTCGTGGATAAACAACAGGATTTCATCGCGCAAGCGCATATCAAGATCTAAATCGTGTGCTTGAAAGGCCTCTTCTGCACATTCACGATAGGCCCCGAATCCGTCCAGAGGTCGGTATCGCAGGTGATAGTGCAATTTCTCAACTAGAAGGTTATGCAAGCGTGTCTCGGCTTCCGCCAACGCCTGAGGATCTTCCAGACCGCCAGGCGCAGATACCGTGACGACTCGCTCTTCAGGGCTTATCTCTCCCCGCTCCAATTTACTCAAGTGACGTATTCGTTCTTGCGCCGCTTTGATCTTCTCCTCGTAGTAGGTTAGAATCTCCTCGTACACCTGATCGGCGCGGGCCTCGGGCAGCTTATGCAGCACGTGCTCCCTCATCAGAGCGTACATCTCATCCTGGAGGAAGACCCGTTGATCGGCGGGGCGAATCTTGACGAATGACAGGCCGGCCTCAGGATCAGTCAAAGCCTCAATTACTGCCTTGGCCTCTCCATAGCTAAGCCCAGCCACGCGCGCCAGTAGTTCGGCGTCCATCCCCTTGGCTGCCCACGACAGAGCGCGGATGGCCTCGTCACCCGGCCTGTCGATCTCCTGGAACTGGCGCACCACATCTTTCTCCACTTTCTCCCGTATCTGTCCCAATTCCTCTGACGGTTTTCCTTGCACTCCCTCCAGCGAGAGCTTCACCTCAGGCAACAGACGCCCGGTGACCAGGTAATAGTCGATCAGCAGGGCCAGCGTGATGGGATGCCCCTCAGTGATGTGATGGATCACCTGCCGGGTCTCCGGGGAGATCGCATCCAATCGCCGTAGCGCTTGCTCGTTGCCATCTCGCTCAGCCGTCTCTCTAACCGCCTCAAAGTAGTCCAGTGAATCCTCTTCCAAGAAGTCTCCCAGTTCTTGAGGTTCAAACTGAACTTCTAGATGTCCTGCCAAAGCCGCCTGTAGATCCTCCCCAAACTGGCTGGGACGGCCGCCGATCAAGATGACGGTGTTTCTCAACTTGGGCAACCATTCGTTCAACAGCCAAGGCCGCATACTGAACCTCTCCTCGCTCAAGTTCAGCGCCTGCTGCACGCGATCGGTCTCATAGACCAATTTCTCGGCTGTATCCAGCGCGAGCACGGTGCGCCTTTCCCCGCCCAGTTCTTCGCAGCCCTTAAGAAAGGCCTCGGCAAGAACGCGACGCTGTTCTTTGAGTTCACTGACAGCGCCTCGCAGGTCGAACTTTACATCTTGAAGCCGTTGACGTTGCTTCTCATAGGCCTCAAAACAGTCATTTTCATCGTCCAAAACCTCGACCACCGCCTCCATAAACCCCTCGCGGCTGTGGGTCTGGTGATGGTAGAGATCGACCTCGTCTGTAGCGGACAGGAGGTCAGAGGTCGCCCATTCCCCCTCACGGCAGCGGCGCAGCACCTCCCGGGCCAGGAAGGTCTTGCCAGTTCCGCCCGGCGCCTCAATGTAGAAGACGTAAGTCCGGCCCGACGTGTCACTGACGGATTTTCTTATTTTCTCCAGGATGTCGTCCCGGTTAACCAGGCGGGTGACCCGCGCACCGGCGTAAGCCTTGACGATGTTCTCAGGCGTCATCTTTCTCCTCCTCTTGATCTCCCTCTGGACAGTCTACAGGATCGTGATCGGCATCCTTCAGTTTATCGTCGTGGTATTGGGCTTCCTTGGTCCACCAAGCCCTGGATTGCTCGTATTTCTCGGCCCAATCGGTGTACATCCGATAGGCGGCGCTGTGAAGGCGCACCCATTGATCAAATTCCTGTTCGCGCAAGAGAGCCTCCAGCACGATGCGTAGCGGTTCGTCGAGCACGTATCCCCGCGCCTCTTCCCGCCACTTAGCCAACGTGGTGTTTACCAGCGCTTTTCGCATATCGCGACAGACTACGTAGTTCCAAGTTTGGCGTTTCGGCCAAGGATAAAAGGGCAAAACAAACTCCATACGTGTCTCGTCAAAAGCCTGTAAGATGGAAAGTATCTTGAAATAAGGCCTCAATTCTTTTTTCACATCTTTCAAAAATAACTCGGTACAGCACTCCAATCCACTTTTTTCATCTGGCAGGTGACTAGCCAAGATGTAGTTCGCCCAAGGGTAGCCACCTGTTCGAGAAACCACTACGTCCGATTTCTCCTCCGCCTCGGAAACTTGTTTCTTGATTTGCTCTTTGGTGTCACCTAGCGTGAAGGGTTTCAAATCAAACTCATCAGCCTTCTCGCGGAACTCCGGGGCGGTCCAAAAATGCGGCTGGCCCCGTTGCGCTAGTATGATTAAGACATTTTTTTCTTGGACCAGCGGAGCTAATACGCGCTCCAGTAGTTCATTCAGGAAAGCGTGGTCAGGTGCGTTGACCTCGTCTAACAGCAACACAAGAGGTCGCTTTTTAGGGATCTCGGACCTAATTGTTTCAATCTCAGATTCTCTGTCCAGAACAATAAGACAAGGAGCAGTATACTCACACAGGCAATTTTTCAATTCCTCGAGCAGCCACGTTTTGCCGGCTCCCCGTTGACCATGAAAAATAACGACCCGCCTCTCCACCGAAAAACCGTCGGCGATGCAGCGGGCTTTTTCCTTTACCTCTTCAAGAATCTTCTTGCGATCGACAAACTTTTCACGATCGTAGGGAAGCTTGTCTGGCCTCGTGCTCATTTACCCCTCCTTCTTTTGGTGCGCGCAATGCCAACCAGCGAAGTGTTATCTGAGCCTGAATTGATGACGCTATGCTTTGCTCTGGGGCTTTGCCTGTGTCGCATCAGTAAGAAATGATTGCTCACATACGCCGCTTCCTCATCCTTGCGGCGCGTGGAAGCCTCAGGGAGAGGAAGCGTTCATTCCAATATGACGATATTGGGCTTTGGCTGCTCTGACGTCCTCTGGCTCGAGAGCGCCGGTCGGGCCGGCGCGTTGGACGTGCTCTTCAATAACCCGATTTATAAGGACCAGTAACTCGCGGGGTATGAGAGGTATAATATCCAGCAATTCCACTTCTGCGTTGCGTAGGGAAGGCGCGCTGATGGCGTCCAGGCTGTCGAAAGCTCCCCGGCTCGCCGTGCGCAATCGTGCGTGGAGTACATCGATCAATCCTTCCCGCCCCCAGGTTATGGTAGCAAATTTTGCCCTTTTTGTCAACTCGTCTGGCCATATTGAGCGCAGTTCCAGGGGGAGAAAACACTTCAGATATAAACCTTGCTCGCTCCAAGCCCTCATTTGCTCAAGCAAAGGGTTCAACATCGCCACGGCCTGGGTTGGGTCGAAAACGGTCTCCAGAAAAGCGTCAACGCCGTCCACCAGCAGGTAAACGGCGTTGAAGTCTAGGATATTTAACAGGAGATCAAGCAAATCCTGGAAACGTTGCGAAACCGGTGGAATATCGGTGGGAGAAGGCATCCTCTCTAAAGCAGCGCAGAGTGCTCTCACCTCGTAGGGGCTGGGAGGGGCCGGTAAATGGGCGGCCGAGGGAGCGAAGGCTTCCACCAACGGGGTAAGTCCCCCGGCCCGCTCAACCTGGGGCAAGTAGTAGCGCAACAAACCAGGCGCATTCTGATCAAGCGCCCGACGCACTTTCAGTCGGCCTATCCCGTTCAACGCCTCGAAACGAGCCGGTCGATAGACCAAAGCCAAAAACAATTCCTGTGCCGCGCTCTTGAGAATCGCCTCCAGGTGCTCATCCAACGACGACGCAGTGAGCTCGGGGGCGAGATAAGGAATAGGAAACACCCGGCGCTCATCCTCTCCGACCCGGCAGGCGTAAGTCAGACGAACGCGAAAGGCACTTTTGCCCCCTCCTGCTGGCGCGAAGAGAAGAGAGGGATAATCATCCCAGATAATACGAAAGACGTCGTGCCTGACCAGATATTTGCTCAGGTCCGGGTCAGCGCCGGCGTCCAAATGCTCAAACGGGTTGACCTCTCCAAGGCCAACCTGGGAGAGCCAATCTTGAACTTTCTCGGATATGGGGTTTGTCTCCCGATGGATCGTCTCTATCTTTCCACCAGGAGAGCGGTTTGTGGGCATAGTGATCTCTCTGAGTCTGTTTCTATTTGACGGCGATAGTTAAGCGAATCTTTCATCTTCTCACCTCCTGGCATTATTCTAAATTGTCGTTCGCCCGGCGGCTTCTCTTTTTGTATTTGGATTCAGCTTTAGTATAACATTAATCTTCAGCTCGTTCATTCCACTTCCCTTTCTACCTCCTTTCCCTAACCTTACATCCACCTTACGTTATTGTTTCACCACGCATGCTCCAATTTATAACCCTTACCACGCTT
Organism: Anaerolineae bacterium; assembly: GCA_034437315.1. Lineage (GTDB taxonomy): Bacteria > Chloroflexota > Anaerolineae > B4-G1 > B4-G1 > DSAR01. The sequence goes on along the minus strand of DAOTUC010000112.1, from coordinate 10,701 downwards.
GGTCACCACGTACACCGGCGATTGAACGTCGGGTTCGATGCGCTGCCGGAGTCGCGATATAGCCGTGTCGAGAACGTTGTCGTACTGGTCGTCGTAGAACTCGCATCGATCTTCTTTGGATACATCAGGATAACGGGTCGGCAGGTAGGCGTAACGATATAGCTCGCTGCGGGTGCAAACCCGTTCTCGATGCTTGTAAAGATAATGGAGCAACGACAGGGGCACTTCTGGCAAATCGGTGATGCGGCGCCAACCCACCGTCACACTTGCGCTTGCTGAATCAAACATAAGGCGAGGAGGGGATTGTGTCCAAATCTCGCGCCACTCCTCAGCGGCAATAGGGCGCTGTCTTCTTAGATACTGGGCTGCGAGGGGGGCGATGCACTCTAACCAGCCACGTGGGGAACTCCCTCCTGTCCGTTCAAGCCAAACAGCCAGATCCTCATCCTCACATATCTCTGTCAACGTCTCTATTGATTTGCCCGCCGCCAGAGCCGCACGTCTGACGACGATTGCGATCAAATCTTCGACGTGCCAATTCAACGTGTAGATTCTCACCCGACGACGGCGGATCACGCCAGCAGAGGACAGCGGTTCCTGTAACCACAGCGGGAGTACCATCTTATACACGAAATGGGGGTTTTCAAAAAGCGTCAACGAGGAGAGAAATGCCTGCAAACCTTGTCCCATTTGTTCCGAATCGCTCAACATATCGGGATCAACGAAGATGTAGACCTTTCCCAGGCCGATCTCTCGCAGGGCTTTGACGAACTCGTTGATGACTAGATCGGGTTTGGCCGCAGTGAGCCACTCATTGGAGACCTGGCGGGGGAGAAGAGCATGCAGGAAATCTCGTCCAGACCTCTGCGTCTGAGCAGCGTAGGCTTTCACGCGCCGGGCGACGTCTGCTCCCAGGTAATGTTTAATAAACCAAACGAGCGTGTCTTGAACATCGGGTGGAGCCTGGGAAAACCCATCCGACCAGTGAGCCAGGTGTGCCAACAGGGCATCGGCGCAATTGCCGAGAACCTGAAGTAATTGCAATCGCGCCGCGGTGGATCCGGGAACTTGGGAGTCAATAGGCATAGGCCGCCAGTTGACGGCTAAAGAGGAGGGTGGTTCTTGATCATCTGTGGATGCTAAACGAGCCTGGAGGGCGCGGAATAGCGCCGTCTTACCTGAGCCCGGCGCGCCAAAGACGAGCGCCGAGCGCGCACCGGCGATGAGCGCAAAATTCGGCGGTGGGACGTAGCACTGCTTCAGCCAGGGCTCATCCTCAGCCTGCAAGCTATCGAAGGCAAGGAGACCTATGGGAGACAGATTTGCTGGCATCTTTATCATCCGGCACCTAACACACTCTCAATATCTTCAGTCGATAGCTTAGGGTCTTGGGTCGCTCGTTGAACATGTGTGACGATTAACTCGTTTCCCAGACGCAAAAGTCGCCGTGGAGAGCCGTTTGCGGCCTGAGCTAATCGCTGACCTAAACTGGGTTCTTGTGGCACATCGGGACCGCAAAGTGCAGTTAAGCTCGACTCTTTACCTAACGAAGCTGCGCTAATGCGACTATCAATCATTTTTTCCAAGTCACCTAATTCCCAGGTTAACACGACCGCATCGCAAATCGATGGGGTATCTAGAAATGATTGCAGCTTTTTTGGCAAGAACAATTTCAGATAGACGCCTCTAACGGCTAGAGGCACTGTGAAGTCAAACAAATAGTGCAGGTTCTTCATTATGGCTTCCTCGGAATGACGTATTGCTGTTGGGGGTAGATCCAGAATGAAATATATCGCGTCAAAGCCCTCCGGAAGCGCATCGGCGAGTAAGTCTGGCGGATTGCTCAAGCATTGTTCAAGCGCGACTTCTTGATAGAGTGCCACCACTTCATTGATCAAGTGTTCTGGCGTTCCCCAGACATTGCCTGCTTGTCGCAATTCATTTTCCAGTTGTTCTGGAGAAGCGACGCAAGCAGAAAGTAAGCGAGCCACGCCATATTTTCGAGGTCGGGATAACATCAGAAATCCGTCCGGGCGGTGAGCCAGATAACGCATAACAGCCTGCGCTGTAAAGCAAGCTGCCTTCATGAGGAAAGAATCATTGTCGGTATTGAGCGAAGGTGATGACCAGTACACAGGTAAAGCACCCTGTTCACGGGGTCTTAGAGCTGGATCTTCGCAATCATATGCTAGCAATAATGCTGCTGCTGTTTTACCGAAGCCGGCTTCGCCAAAGACGACAGTTGGCCTTTGCCCGCCAACACGCTTGAACACATCGCCCCTTCTATAATAGCTTTTTAGTCGAGGATCCAATTCCGCCGACTCGGGTCTAAAGGGATTAAACTCCAAGTCCACCAAACTAAGCCATTCAACCACATCTTGTGGCTCGGCGGGCGACGTGGAGGGGCAGAGATTGAGCCAACGAGGCGCTTTATACGAGATGTCATACTCCTCTATTTTTTTTCTGTCCCAACCTTGTTTCTTTCCCAAATCTGCCAATAACTGGCTCATTCTATTCTTAACTTTATTATACTGTGATTCATTGGATAGCTGACAAAGATCAGAAGCAATTTTTTCAGCTTTCTCATCGTCTAATTGTGTTGCTCTCTCAGATCGTAAATAGTCCAAAACCTCCTTGAATCTTTGGACTTTTTTATTCTTCCCCTTTTTCCATTCCAGAGCCAGTTGGACACAGCGATACGCTTTTTTATCATCTAGTTCACCGAACCAATCTTCCATGGCTCCCAACAAACGTTTTAGATCAAGATGTTCTCTGGGAACCTCTCGCAAACGACGAATCACTTCCTGATCCTCCCAATCGGGCTCAGATTCTGTGCGTCTTTGGAGTTCCCAGTATCTCTCCAGCATATTGTTAGGCTGAGAGGTCAAATTGGCCAATCGCTCAATTTCAGCGTATACTTGGCGTTTTCTTTCCTTCTGTTCCAACTCCAAACGTCGTTTCCATTCCCCCATCGCGAAAGTCACCAGGCTTCCGGCGAGCACAAACAGAGGCGTTGTTGGGCCGCACAACAAATCCCAGAAGCGCCGCCAGCCCGCCTCTCTTGCGCTCTCCAAACGAATTTTTGAGGTCAAGGGCCGGTTAAGTACGAGGGTAGCGCTTGGATCATATACCGAAAAACTCAGCATAGCCGAAGGGACCATCGTTGCCATTGGCGCTTGTTGGACATAAAGCGCCGCCGGCGCCGCCGACTCCGCCCCCGGCGTCAAAGCCACCTGCGGCGCGATGGGATCGTCTTCTTGATCGGTAAATAAAATGCCCGCATTGTGAGGCGAGAAAGAGACAATCCACGGGCGGGGCGTAGCTGTCGGCGTAGGGATTGACGAGGCCGTGGGAGTCAAAGTTAACGTAATAATGGGTTTGGGCGTTGGCATAGGGTTAGGTGTAAAGGTTGGAGTAGGCGAGGGACCTGGTGTAGGAGTCATCTTTTGAAGCCAGATGGAGATAGCGTGCGTTTCCGGGGGAGACTCCAAGCGTAACCTGTTGGGATAGGCGATGGAGAGGATGACGTTCTCGTCGGCTACCTCCTGCGTGACCCACACCTGATACCGAGCTTCGCTGCTGGGCTTTTGAGCTTGGTAGCCAAGCACGACCAGATAGCTCACCAAAGCAACGCCCAAGAGAAGGAGAGGAAACCAGTAATACTTGAGCACTTTGATCTTCTTGAGCCAATCGTTAAACTTCACTCCTAACCCAGATTGCTGCTCATCCGTATCTCGGGGCATCTTCAACGACCTCCTGTGATTGTATCTGCCCATCCCATCCTGCCTTACAACGATATCTATTGTATCACGGCTTTGCCGAAAAGGTCAAATGCGCGTAAGGTTTATGTAAGATGGCCTCCAGCCCATCGTGTCCTATCTCCCAGAAAGCTGACATCTAGAGGATGAAATTATACACCAATTTCATAGTAAAATATTGTTGCTTGACAGAGAGCAGTATTGTGCGCGCCATAAAACCAGGAAAGGAGGAACCGATGATACAGATAGCTTTCTTGAGCTTACTCTGCTTGATCGTCGCCGTGGTCTGTCTCGTTGTCGCGGGCATCATTGGCTTTATGGCCCGATTGGCCGCCTCCCAGGGAGGGGCTGTGGGTTGTTTTATGCTGGCCTCGGTCTTTCTCTGTGGCGTGGGGGGATTATTAATCCTCGCCGGATTTTGTTGAAGGGGGATACTATGTTTAGATATACAGTATTTGCTTATGCGTTAGGTTACCCACATTGCTGGCACGCTTTGGCTCTAGGTCGTTCAGTTGGCCTCTATTTATCTCCATACCCTTGGTGGTTGTACTGGAGAACCCGTGTCTTTCGAATTTAGTAGATCGCAAAAGACGTGTCCCAGGATAGACATCCCGGGACGCGTCTTTTATTCATCTTCTCAAGAGGAGCGGTTGTTTCTATTTCAGGGCACCCCGTCCCGTCCCACAATCACATCCATTCCACATCATCAGATGGATTCTGTCTACCTGACCTGGAGGCGGGAAGCTGCTGAAATTGGGGGTTCTCTGGGATTTCGCATGGTGAGACCCTAAAGGTTTTGCTCAAGGCCGCGCAAACAACGTTTTTGCCTTAAACAATGACCGTTTTCCATCAAAACCAGCGCAAAAACCTTTAGGGTCTGTAACGGACCATGCGAAATCCTGAAGACCAAAATTGGGAATCCGGATCGCCGCCTCCATTGCGACTGGCCTTAGCACAGACGTGCTCTTCATCCAGCCCCTACAACGTGCTAACAAGCCCACCAATATCGTCCAGTAAGTCCTGCAGCAGCCGAGCCGCTGTGCGGTAGGAAAAGTGCTCCCGCGCCAGGGCATAGTTGCGTTCGACCATCGACTGCCGCCGTGCGGCGTCGTCCAGCAGGCGCCGCACCTCAGATAACGACTCGTCGCTGATCCATCCATCCACCTCGACGAAATCGAATCCCAGCGGCGCGATGTCCGCCACGTAGACGCTGTACCGGTTGACCAGCACCGGTTTGCGGAAATAGATCGCCTCCAGCAGCGCGTTACCGAACCCCTCGTACAACGTGGGATAGACGAAGAAATCGGCGTGTGGATAGACGTCCCATAACGTGTAATACTTCCGCCCGTCCCGGACAGCGCGTTGCTCCTCAATGAATCCAGCCAGGTAGTGGACCTCGACGTTGGCGGCCTGGGCCCGGTGAAGGAGTTGCCGGTAGTAGGCCATCCCCTCGTCTCCTGCTTGGTGTGTGATGATCAGCCGGGCGCGGGGTTCCCGCAGGCGGCGCATCAACTCGAAGAAGATGTCGATGCCCTTGCGCGCCACCACCCGCGTCGGTTGCAAAAAGAGCCAATCGTAGGCCGAAAATCCCATCGCAGCCCGAAAATCCCGGTTGTAATCGTCGAGTTCCGGCGGCGGCGTGTCGTAATCGAACACGTTGGGCAGCACCACGGACTCCAACTGTCTGAAGACCTTCAAATCCCGTTGGGCCAGGCTGTTGATCACCACGTGCCGGATCGAGGGTAAATCGGGCGGGAAGTGCTGCCAGAGCAGGTCGGGGATGGCGTTGACCCGGAAGCGCTCCCGTTCCCAGAAGAAATCGTGGTGATGGCCGATAGCGGGGATACCGCTCTCGGCGATGAAACGGGAGAGCGCCAGCCCCAGCGGCACGTGCATCGGGATCGCCAGCGCGTTCTGCACGATCATCACCTGGACGCCGCTCGCCTCAATCCACCCCCGGAGCTTGTCCGTCAGCCGCTGGACAGCGGCCTCCAGGTGGTTGAGTAGATCATCTGAAGGAGTCATTTGCCCAAAGACCTGCGCGCCAATCGCTTCCGCCTCTGGATGGCGGAAGTGAAATTCGGGGATCAGGGTCGGGTTCGGCGCGTTGTCGTCCAACTGTCCGGCGCAGTAATAGACCGTGTGCCCCATCTGTTGGAGAATCGTCGCCAGCTTGGCCGCCTCCAGGGAGACGCCATCGCTGCCAGCCAATCGGGTGGAGATGAAACCGATTTTCACGTTGTTCCCTCCGTCAACCAGAGTATCTGATAAGGTTCGGCTTCCACGGTCAAATTTCCACCTGGTTCGACCGGAAACGTCTCGCCGCTGACGATATCCATCACTTGTCGGGTGGATAGCCCCACGGCACGGGCGTTGAGCCTGCTGCGCTGGGGGGCGTCTGAGACATTAACGATGCACAGCACCGGCGCACGCCCATCCGGCGCAACGCGCAGGATGGTGAACAGTGCGGGGTGAACGTCGAGCACGCGCTGCAGCCCGTTGGGGTGGAAGGCCGGATGCGCACTCCGTTTGCGAATCAGATCTAGATATGGGTAAAACACCTGATGCCGCAGCGAGGCCGGGTCCGCCATCACGCGGTCCAACTCATCCCGTCGGAACTTCTGGCGGTTGATCGTGCGGTATCGTCCGGTCTGTACAACGCCCTCCCGGTCGCTGCGGGAACCGAACAGGCTGTGGACGTAGACGCCCGGCACGCCCGCCAGGCTGAGCATGATCGCCTGTGAGGCCAGGAAGCGGCGCACTTGCAAGTCGAGAGGTTCGCTGCCATCAGGGTCCGAAAGCGCGTCGAAATAGGAGATGTTCAGTTCGTAGACGCTCTTGCCGCCGTCGGCGTTCGCCTTGTAGGAGACGTATCCGCCGTGGGCTAACGTGCGCTCGACCAGTGCTTCCACCTCCGCCGGGGCGAGGATGTTCTCCACCGGGCGGACGCCGATCCCGTCGTGGGAAGCCAGGAAATTGAAAAAGGTCGTGCTGGTCGAGGGAGCGCTCAGGCTGGCAGCCCATTGGGACAGACGAGTTGCATCGCCAGCGGAGATGGCGTGCAGCGTCAGCGGCGGCAGTGGAAACTGGTAGACCATCTGGGCCTCGTCCGCACCGTCGCCGAAGTAGGAGACGTTCTCCTGATGCGGCACATTCGTCTCGGTGATCAGGATCACGTGGGGCGCAGCGATGTCGAGTACCGCCCGCAGCAGCTTCACGACCCGATGCGTTTCCTCCAGGTGGATGCAGGACGTGCCGATCTCCTTCCACAGATAGGCGATGGCGTCCAGCCGGATGAACTCGGCGCCTTTCTCGACGTAGAAAAGCAGTATCTTGATGATCTCCAGCAACACCTCGGGGTTGGCGTAGTTGAGATCAAGCTGATCGGCGCTGAACGTCGTCCAGACCAACTTCTCGCCGGCCGCGGTCTGCACCGGCGTCAAGAGCGGCTTGGCCCGCGGACGCACGACCTGCGAGAGATCTGTCCCCGGTTCCACGGTGATGAAATAATCAGCGTAGGCCGGATCGCCCGCGCGAAAGGCCTGCGCCCAGGCGCTTTGAGCCGAGATGTGGTTGATCACGGCGTCGAACATCAGGCGGAAGCGCCGACCCAGCCGCTCCACGTCGTCCCAATCGCCCAAGGCCGGATCGACCGCGGTGTAGTCGATCACCGAGAAACCGTCGTCGGAGGAGTAGGGAAAGAAGGGCAGCAAGTGGACGCCGCTGATCGCGCCCTGGATATAGGTCTCCAACACCTCCGCCAGGGTCTGCAGCGGCGCTTGCCCGGGTTCCGTCACCTGGTCTGCATAGGTGATCAGGATAACGTCACGCTCGCTCAGCCGCTCCTTGGGCGGCTCGTTGGCGGCGGGTGATGGATCGGAGGGGGAGCGATCCTCAATTCGCGCCTGGAGCGCGGGCGCCCGTTCCGCGCCGTAGAGAAAAGTCAGGTACTCGGCGATACGCGCGCTTGGCGTCATCTTCGATGTGGCCCGCATCCGTCAACCCTTCACACCGCCAGCGGCGAGACCTTCCTCCAGAAACCGTTCCAGCGCCAGGAAGAGGGTCACCACCGGGATGGTCATAATCGTCGAGGCGGCCATCACCACGTGGGGCTGGGGACTGGGGTCGTTGAAGATGGTGTTGATCTTGATCGGCATGGTGAATAAATCGCGGCTGTTGAGGAAGACCAAGGCGTACAGGAACTCGTTCCAGGCGATCATAAACGTGTAGATGGCGACCGAGACCAGGGCGGGGATCGCCAGGGGCAGCGTGATGCGCCAGATCACCTCGACCCGCGTGCAGCCGTCGATCAGGCCGGCCTGCTCAATCTCGGCGGGAATGGTGCGGAAGTAGTTCGCCAGCATGTAGAGCGCTACCGGCAGCGTCTGAGCCAGGTAGGTGATGATCAGCACCATCAGGTTGTCCTGCACCTCGAAACCGATGCTGGCCCCAATGCGAGAGACCATCGCAAATAGCGGGATAATCAGCAGGATGCCAGGAAACAGGTAGACGATCAGAATACCGTTGGTCATCAGGTTCTTGCCCCGGAAGTGAAGGCGGGCCACTGCGTAGGCGCCCATCGTGGACAGGATCACGGCGATGATGGCGGTTGGCACAGCGACCTTGACGCTGTTGAGGATATTGGCGCCGAAATTCCAGTAAGCGAATAATTCTTGGTATGCCTCCCAGCGTAACGCGCTGGGGACGTAGACCGGTTTTCGCCCGCCGATCTCGGCGTAGGTCTTGAAAGACGAACTCACCATCCAGTAGAATGGGAATAGGATGCTGGTCAAGAAGAAGATCAACGTCACCGCGAAGATGAAGCGCGGCCAATTGATCCAACGGGCCAGATGGTCGATGAAGTTGAGCCGTTCGTCATGTCTGTTCGTCATGATTCCTCCGTCCCTCGCATCACCGTGCTGACGTAGATGATCAGGAAGACGACCAGGATCAACAACAGGATCATCGCGTTGGCAGCGCCTTTGCCGAAGTTGAAGGCCTTGAAGCTGAATTGGTAAGTGAGCACCGGTAACACGTTGGTGCCGAAACCGCCGCCGGTCAGCAGGAAGATGTCATCGAATTTGTTGAAGGTCCAGATCAAACGGAGCAAGAAGATCGCGCCCAACACGTAACGCAATTCGGGCAGTGTCACATACCAGAACTTTTGCCACGAGCTGGCCCCATCTACGTCGGCCGCTTCGTATAGGGTGTTATCCACAGCCTGAAGGCGAGCCAAAATCATCAACATCGCGAAGGGGAAATAGCGCCAGGCCTGGAAAACGATGATCAGCGCCAGAGCCAGCCCGCGCGTCGCCAGGTAGGCCTTGGGCAGATCGATCAGCCCCAGCATCATCAGTACATCGTTGAGCACACCAGACGGTCGGGGGTCGAGAATCCAGCGCCAGACGAAGGCGACGCTGACGATGGGGGCGACGTAGGGGAACAGAAAGACCGCTCGCGTCAGGCCGCGGGCGCGAAAAGGCCGGTTCAACAACAGGGCCGCTATCAGGCCGATGATCAACGTCAGAATGGTCGAGCTGAAGGAATAGACGACGCTCGTGACAGCCGCGCCCCAGCTTTCCAATCCCTGGAATTTGAACGCGAAATCGTTGATGACGTGACGATAATTCTCCAGACCAACGAAGGGGGCGTTGAAGACGTTATTCAGGTTCTTGAGACCCACGTCGCTGAAGCTGATCCAGACGCTGAAGATGGCCGGGAAGATGACCAGTCCAAAAACGATCAGCGCGGTGGGAAAAATCAACGCCCAGGCCAGGCGGGCTTCCTGGGCTCGGAGGGAGTACCAGCCGCCGGAGGTTGATCTCTGCCGGTCGTTTGGGGTCGAGACAGTCATAACCGCCTCCTTTTTTCGAGAGAGAAGACTTCCAACGTCTACGTTGAGAGACGTTGGAAGTCTCTCATCAGTTACCGTCGCACGGGACTACTGGCGCTCAGCCAGCATCGCCTCGACTTGCTCTTGTAACCATTCGACGCCGGTCTCCGGCGTCATCGTGCCCTCCAGGGCGATGTTGCTGATGACCTGCGGGATCAGCAGCCGGCCCTCGATGTCGCCGACCACGGCCCGCTCTGTCGCATCATAGTCGGGGCGGAAGAGCCAGCGTTGCATCGTCTCGTAGCCATTGGCGATCTGTTCCAGGGTGTCGCTCGAGTAGTACTCGAAGAAGGGGCTCAGATCCTTCCACCCATCCACCGCGCTCTTCAGTACCGGCACCTTGCCGAAAGGGGCCAGCGCCAGCACGTCCTGATAGTTCTCACCGGTCAGGAACCATTTAGCCACCAGTTGGGCTTCCGGGTTGGCGCCCTGCATAATGCCCATCGTGACCAACTGACCGTAGGAAGCTGAGCCGTTAGGCCCAACCATCTGTGGGGCAAATCCGGTCTTAAGCGCCAGGTCTTCCACAGCGATCTCCACCATGCCGCCGCCTTCCATGCCGGAGCCCTCGACCAGGTCGTCCATGATGTAGGTGCTGTAAAACAGCATGCCCGATTGGTCCAACTCGTAGGACTCCCGCGCGCCGCGCCAGTATTGCGGGCCAGGCATCGCGCAGCGTTGTAAGTTGGTGTAGAAGCGCAATGCCTCGACCATCTCCGGCGTGTTCATCGTGACGTTGCCCGCTTCATCGAAAGGCCAGGCGTCGTTCGAGATAGCGACCTGTTCGAAGACCTGGTGCGGGTAGTTCTGACCTGGATCCGTCGCCAGCGTCAGCGCGTAGAGCAGATCGCCCTCGCCCGGCAAGGCGTCGCAAGCGGCGTCGATGTCGTCCCAGGAGATGGGGGGATTGAGACCAGCGCTTTCGAAAACGTCATCCCGGTACCAGATGGCCTGGATCCAGCCATCGAACGGAATCGCGGCGCGCTTGCCCGTAGATGGATCGGTGACCATCTGCAACGGGCCAGCCCGGAAATCGTCCTCGCCAATGCT
>DAOTUC010000111.1:0-16676 GCA_034437315.1 Anaerolineae bacterium | reverse complement strand
CGCCTGGTCGCCCCAATTTCGTCCAGATATTCTAACAGCGCCTGGGCGTATTTGCGGCTGGTGTCGAAGAGATCGCGGGTTTGGGCGAGGGTGATGCTTCCCTCCCGTTCGACGTAGGCCCGGATGCGGTCGACCATTTCCCTGTACGTATCCGCCAGGAATAGCACCGTCGAGGAGACCTGGATCAATTCGCCCCGATCGAGTAAGACGTTCAAGACATCCTCCCCGATCGCCTCTGTGCTCTCCTTGACTGACGGCGCGGCGTAGGGATCGCGCTCGAAACGGGCCAGCAGTTCTTCCACCTTTTGTTGCTGCGCCGCGCTCAGCGTCACCTCGTGAGCGGGGCGCCGGACGGTGGCCCCTTCGTCTATCGCGACCCCCTCGATTGCGGCGCGTTCCATCAACCCGTTGAAGACCTTGGCGTCCAGCTTGAGCCCGCTGCGCAACGCCTCCCGTCCCATCCCCACGCGCAGCGGGAACTTCTGGTGATACGCCTCCAGGCGGCGTGTGATCTCCCCGGTCATCTCGGCCCACCACGAGCGAGAGACGATCTGCCGACCGGGCGTCGGTTCGGTCGAAGCGCTGGCGGTCAACAGAAGCGCCGCCCCCTGTTCGATCAACCGGTCGAGTGCGGCGCTCGCTTCCTCGTCCGGCAGCCCGCTTTCGGCGATCAAATCCCGCACCGTCGTTGGGCTACGCCGATCCAGCGTCTGGGATAATATCTCGCCCGGCGTCCCCTGGGCCAGCGTCTCCAACCGCTCGATGACTGTCGGGCGGAAACGGCGATAGCGGCGGCCCGGGTTGGGATCGACGACGAAACCGCCGCCGATGGTCGCCGGCGGGGAGGGGCGGCGGACGATGAACCGATCGCCCTTGACCAACGCGATCGGTTCCTGCAAGCGCAGTTGCGCCCAGCCGTTCTCCCCCGGACCGATCACGTTCTGCCCGAGCACGCGCACGTGAGCCAGCGTCTCGGCCGCGCCGGAGTAGAATTTGAGAGGGGTATTGTGACGCAGTGGTTTGAGGTATTGCTCCGCGCGGGAGTAGGATTGGAGCGTCTCGGGCAGGTAGCGGAGTTGCACGTCGACCAGCACCGTCGGATGGAGCCAGCCGGGCGTCGTGACCACATGTCCGCGCGCCAACTCGTTCTTGCTGACGCCGGTGAGATTGATGGCCACCCGGCTGCCCGGTTCCGCGCGCTCGACCTTTTGCTTGTGGGTCTGCAACCCGCGTACGCGGGCGGTCAGCCCCCGCGGTTGAATCTCGACCTCCTGTCCCACCTCCAGATAACCGTCGATGAGTGTGCCGGTGACCACCGTGCCGAACCCGCTGATGGTAAAGACGCGGTCGATGGGCAAGCGAGGCCGCCCCAGGTCGATCGCGGGCGGTCTGTTTTCCAATATCTCCTGCAGATGATGCACCAGCGCCTCCAGGCCCTCGCCGGTGTGGGCCGAGACTGGCAGGATGGGGGCGTTTTCCAACACTGTCCCTGCCACCGTATCGCATACGTCGGCCTCGACCAGTTCTAGCCAGTCCGCGCCCTCCGCCATATTGGCCAACAGATCGACCTTGGTGAGCACGATGACGCCCGCCTCGACGCCTAACAGGTCCAGAATCGCCAGGTGCTCGCGGGTCTGTGGCATGACGCCCTCGTCGGCGGCGACGACGAACAACGCAGCGTCGATGCCGCCCACGCCGGCCAACATATTTTTGATGAAATCCCGGTGGCCCGGCACGTCCACCACGCCGACCGACGCGCCGTTGGGGAGCGTGAGCCAGGCGAAGCCCAGGTCGATGGTCATCTGCCGCGCTTTCTCTTCCTGGAGCCGGTCGGGGTCGATGCCGGTGAGCGCGTGGATGAGGGTCGATTTGCCGTGATCGACGTGCCCGGCGGTGCCGATGACTTGCATAGCGCTTACTCCTATTATGATTCGCCGCGCAAGCGGCCCAGTTGCTCGTCGATGGGTTCGGTGAAAATTTCATACACGTCTTGAACTGCCTTGAGAAGGCTGTTCGCGTTGGCGCGCTGGCTTTCCCAAAGAGCGCTCATTTGTTCCCGATATTTCTTGGTGGTAGACTGGAGCGCCTCTATACGGTTTAGATAGGTCTGATTGATCTGTTCCTGTTGTCGCCATTTCTCCTCGACGACGACGTCCCGCTTCTGTTGCGCTTTTTCGCGGGCGATTTGCCACTCGTCCCAGCGGCGTTGAATCTGCTCGTTGGTCAGGCGCTGCCGTTCCGCCATTTCGTCCTGGCGGCGCTCGATGCGCACCTTGAACTTTTCCAGGGCGTCGATGGTGCGCTTGACCGCTTGCTGTTGTTCGATGAATCCCTGGGTTTGGCTGCGCACTTTCTCCAATTCCTGGGTGACCAATTCCCCCTGGTCCAGGTATTGCCTCATCTTCTGCTCCCGTTGGAAATCGGAGATGCGCAGTTCTTCAAGCGGTTCCTCGTACTTTTTGACCTCTTCCATCGCCCTTTCGATGAGGGGCCTTTGTTTTTGGATCGCCTCTTCGAGTAAAGGATATTTCTTTTCCAGAGTGTTGAGCTTTCGTCGCAAATCAGTGACGTCCTGCTCAGTGTTGACGATTCGGCGATTGTCGACGCGGCGCTGTTCCTCCAGGTGCGGGATGGGTTTGGTGCTATCCTCAATGCGTTTGCTCAAGTCGGCGACCTCGACGTCCGTCTGTTGAAAGATGGTACTCAAGCGCTGATTTTCAGATCGCAGGCCGTTGATCGCCTCGTCGTAGTGGGGGAGAACGCGCAGTTCTTTTTCCAACCGGTTGACGTTGGCGATGAGCGATTCGTACTCAATGCGTCGTAAGCGTTCCGATTCGGTGAGCTCCTTCCGGCGCGTCTCGTCCCGTTGATCCATCTGGTTCAGGAGCTCGTTTCGATAGTTGGAGACCATTTCCTCGAATGCGTTGACCTTGGAAAGGACCCCCTGGACGCCGGACAGGGCTTTTTGCAACGCCTTGATCTGGGCGTCCTGTTGCTCAATGCGTTTGGATTGCTCCTCGGCGCGCTCCTCAAGTGTGGAGATGACCGCTTTATCCTTGCGCCGTTCTTCATCCAGCCATCTCACTGTCTGCATGGCCTGTGTGAGGTCCATCGTTTCGGTTATTCTCATTATCGCGCCTCCTGAATCGCGCCTCCTGAAATGAATCTTGTGGATACAGGGTATGTGAGCCTTCTCTCGCGGGGAGATTATAACATTATTCCACTGGCTAGGCAATGGGTTTATCCAAATTCCGCCCAGATTCTAATGAAACGTTGATACTTCTCTTATCTAATTCTGATAAACGTGTTGTATACTGATCTCGAAATGGAATGATATCAGGTAACTTGATTGGGAATCGCAGTTATCTGTAAAATGTGGTTCTCTGGGATTTCGCATGGCGAGACCCTATGATGGGCCATGCGAAATCCTGAAGACCCTAAAATGCAAATCAATTGGAGGTTAAAAGATGAGCAAAATTATAGGAATTGACCTGGGTACGACTAACTCGGTCGTCTCTGTGATGGAAGGCGGAGAAGCGGTCGTGATACCGACGGCCGAGGGGGGGCGGCTGTGCCCGTCAGTCGTCGCCTTTACGAAGAGCGGAGAGCAGCCTGTTGGGCAGACGGCGCGCCGGCAGGCGGTCGTCAATTCGGATAACACCGTTTTCTCGGTCAAACGATTGATGGGCCGTCGTTACGATGACCCAGAAGTCGCCAAGGCCCGCGAGATCCTGCCTTACGAGATTGTCGAAGGCCCTTCCGGCGATGCACGGGTCTACATCCCGCAGACCGATAAAGAGTACACGCCCCAGGAGATCTCGGCGATGGTGCTGCGCAAACTGAAGCGCGACGCCGAAGCCTACCTGGGCGAGGATGTGAAGCAGGCGGTCATCACGGTACCGGCCTACTTCAACGATAGCCAGCGACAGGCGACCAAGGACGCCGGGCAGATCGCCGGGCTGGAAGTGCTCCGGATCATCAACGAGCCGACGGCGGCGAGCCTGGCCTATGGGCTGGATAAGAAGGATGCCGAGACCATCCTGGTCTTCGACCTGGGCGGCGGCACCCTGGACGTCTCGATTCTGGACGTGGGCGAGGGCGTCGTCGAGGTGCAATCGACCAGCGGCGATACGTTCCTGGGCGGCGATGACTGGGATCAGCAAATCGTGGATTACGTCGCCGACGAATTCAAGAAGGATCAGGGCATCGACCTGCGGCAGGACAAGCAGGCGTTGCAGCGGCTCAAGGAAGCGGCCGAGAAGGCCAAGATTGAGCTCTCGACTGTGATGGAGACGGAGATCAACTTGCCCTTTGTCACCGCCGACGCATCTGGCCCCAAGCACTTGCAGATGAAGCTCACGCGGGCCAGGTTGGAACAATTGACCGAGGATCTGGTGGAGCGATGCCGGACCCCGTTCGAGAAGGCGCTGGAAGACGCCAAGATTTCGGCCAACAACCTGGATGCAGTTGTGCTGGTCGGCGGCGCGACCCGTATGCCGATGATTCAAGACCTGGTACGTGATATGACCGGCGGCAAGGAGCCGCACAAGGGCGTCAATCCCGACGAGGTTGTGGCGATTGGCGCGGCGATCCAGGCCGGCGTGTTGAGCGGCGAGGTCAAGGACGTGTTGCTCCTGGACGTGACCCCGCTGACGCTGGGCGTGGAGACGCTGGGCGGTGTGATGACGCCGTTGATCGAGCGCAACACCACCATCCCGGTGCGCAAGAGCGAGACCTTCTCCACAGCCGAGGATGGTCAGACGGCGGTCACCATCCACGTCTTGCAGGGCGAGCGCCCGATGGCGCCCGACAACAACAGCCTGGGGATGTTCAACCTGGAGGGGATTCCCCCGGCGCCGCGCGGCGTGCCGCAGATTGAGGTGACGTTCGACATTGACGCCAACGGCATTCTGAACGTCTCGGCCAAGGATAAGGCGACTGGCAAAGAGCAGCAGATCACCATCACCGCGACCACGAACTTGAGCGAGGACGAGGTCGAAGAACTGGTGCGCGATGCCCGACGACACGCGGCGGAGGACGAGCGACGTAAGGAATTGATCCAGGCCCGCAATCAGGCCGATCAATTGATCTACCAGATGGAGAAGACGCTGCGCGATATGGGCGACCAGGTATCCGCTTCGGATCGCAATCAGATCGAGAGCGTCATCGAGGAACTGAAGCAGGCCAAGGAGGGCGACGACGCGGAACGGATCAAGCAGTTGATCGAACGGTTGCAGCAAGCCAGTTACGCCATTGGACAGCAGATGTACGCCCAACAACAGGCCCAACAACAGGCCGGCCCGCAACCTGGCGGGCCACAACCGCCTGGCGGTAACGGGCGCGGGAAGGAAGCGGAAGACGTGGTTGAAGGCGAATTCCACGAGGTGTAATTGGTGAATCACTAACCCACACAAATCGACTGACGTGACTTGGTAGGCCGAGAAAACCTCTCGGCCTACTAAGCTATTAACAAGCCAGATCACCGAACGCTCTTGAGTTTGAGAAGACGCCCTTTGATTGATGTTGCGCTTGAGCGGAGATAGCAGTATAATGTCAAAGAAAGCGAATTGCTCTTGAGTAGGTGATATGAATCCCCACAAAAATGAAAACCCTCAGATTGAACCCGTCGTTGGCGCGTTGCGGGTCGTCGACGCCACGGGTCGGAAGTCGAGCGCGTTTAAACTTTCCGCTGCCCCTTATGCGGCTTCGTTGAACGCGCCGTCCTACGCCGCTCGATCCCGGTCTGGCGAGCGCCTGTTTCTGTTGCTTGACTTGACCAGGACCGCGCCCCCTCATCGGTATCGGGAATTGTGTGAGCTATTCGCCCAAACCTATTGGTCGGAGATTGGCAGCATCACCGCCGGATTGCGACGGGCGGTTGCGACTGTCAATCGGCGCATGTTTTTCGAGAACCTGGACGTCGACCCGACGGAACGATGCGTCGGCGGCCTTGCCGGCGCGGTCTTGAAAGAGCACGATGTATTCATCGCGCTGGCGGGGGACGTCCAGGCTTGTGTTTTTCAGGATGGGCGATTGATTCGCTTGTCGCAGGATGATCTGACCCCCTTGCGCGCTCTAGGAATGAGCCAGGCGGCTAACGTGTACCTGGGGCACGTCTTCGTCGCGCCAGGCGACCGATTGTTGTTGACCTCCTCGTCTTTGCCGCGGGCCGCCGGTGAAGGCGGGATCGCCCGCGTGATCCCCCGTGAGGGGCTCGCCGACGTGATGGAGGGGCTTGAGCAGGTCGGCGCCGGCGCTGATTTCGTCGCCTTGTTGATGGATTGCGCCACACCAGATAAAGCTTCCGCCGCTCGCGAGGTTCTCCAGTCGCTCTCGCGGTTGAAGGAGACGGTCCGAACTCGGACCGAAACGACGCACGGCAGGCCTGAGCCAGTGGAGAGGCCATCGTCGGCGGTGGAAGCGCCAGAGCCGGAAGTTGAACAATCGCCAGAGCCGGCGGTCGTCGCTCCCCCGCCGGATTATGCCCCGTCCATCCCCACCACGCCCGGCCCGGCGCGCCCGGTTGAACAGATTCCCGTACATATCGCGTCGGCCTCCGAAGACGCCCCCTTACCCGCGCCTGAGGAGACGCCCGAAATTATCCGGGAACCGACGTCGGGCCTGGCGGATCGTGTGGCGGATCGTGTAAAAGAGGGCGCGGGGGGGGTGGGCCTGGCGTTGAGCTGGGGAAAGCGCGCTGTCGGGCAGGCGCTTTCCGGGGCTGGCGGCGCGCTCGTCGGAGGATTGCGGGCGTTGCCCCGCCGCGTACTGCCCGGCCCCGAACGGCCCGTTCGCCCTCGCAGCCGCCGCCCATCACGCCCCGCGCCTCAGGAAGATTCCGCGACCATGATCGCTTTGGCCGTGGGGATTCCCATCCTATTGGCCATTATCGTGATGTGGGCCTACCAGGCCTTTGGCGAAAAATCCCAGTTTGAGAGCGTGATCGATCAGGCGAATCAAGCGATTGAATTGGCCCAGTCGGCGGGCGGCGTCGCTGAATCTGCTCGCCCCCATTGGGAGGCGGCGCTGGCGCATGCCGACGCTGCTCTGGCGCTGCGGCCCGAAGACCAGGTCGCCGTCGATTTGCGGACCAAGGCGCAGTCGGCGCTCGATCAATTGGATAAAATTGAGCGCCTGTCTACGCTTCACCTGTGGGATTTTGGCCACGGCGACGTCGCGCGCCGGTTGGTCGCGCACGGTCAAATGATCTTTGTGCTCGATCCGGCCGGGGAGTGGGTCGCCCGGCTGACGTTGAACGCAAACGCTGATGGCGTCGTTGAACAGGGCGACCCGTACATCATCCGGCGAGGGCAGGAGATTGGCGATCATGCGGTCGGCGATTTAATCGACTTCGTCTGGGTTGAGTCGATGGGGGGACGGCAGTCGAGCGGGCTGTTGGTGCTGGAAGAGAACGGCGCCGTTGTCGTCTACGATCCCGCCTGGGAGGGAGATGGGGGGGAGATTCAACTGTCGTGGTTCGCGCTAGAGACGCTGCCGGAGACGCCGATGGAAGTGGATACTTATGACGGTCGTCTGTACGTGCTCGACGCCGCCGTCAACCAGGTTCGGCGCTACAAGCCCCAGGGTGATCGTTATCCCGGCCGGCCAGAAAATTACTTCGTGGACCCGCCCCTCCGTCCAATTCGCGAGGCGCTTGATATGGCTATTGATGGCTATATCTACCTCCTATATCCCGGCGGCGAGATTCATAAATTCCTGAGCGGTCAACCAGAGCCCTTCGTCGTGCAGGACGTACCGGGCGATTTGGACCAGGCGAGCGCGTTGGCCGTGGATCCCCGCGGCAGCAGCGGCGCGATCTACGTGATTGATCAGACCCGGGTGGTAGCGCTCTCCCCCGATGGCGCGTTCCGCGCTCAGTTCCGCGCCGACGACGCCTTCGAGAGCATTGAAGCGGCGGCGGTGGACGAATCGAGCGCGCGATTCTACGTGATCAATGATGGACAGCTCTACCTCGCCTCTATGCCCTGAAGATAAGATGATGCGAATCCCTGGCAAAAACACACCCCGCCGGAATTTTTGGCAGTTCCCGCAAATATGTTATAATCTCACCGCTTGCGTGAAATGGCGACATTTAAGCGTCGCCTGGAGCGTGATTTGGAGCGCCGTCATCTTGACGGCACAGGAGCCAGCAGGATGCTGGCGGTCCGTTCTGGTTGGAAGTTGACAAACTGTCGGATGCGAGTTGTATAGTTGTATGGGTTATAGGGAGGTTGGGTTTGCGGAGTAATCGGTGGCGAACACGTGCTTCGGGCAGCATATCCCAGGTGATATTTACCGCTCTCCTGGTGATGTTCTTCTTGACGGTAGCTGGGGCGACCAGCGTCTTCGTCTTTGGGCAGGTATACGACTTCACGATGAAATCGGAGATGTTACCCGATTTTACCGTGAATCCCGAAAGCCAGCCGGAATCCGAGATGATCACCTACGAGAGCGGCAAGGCGCTGCCCCGGTGGAAGGGCGTCGATCGAGTGAACGTCCTGGTGCTAGGCATCGACGAACGGGCGTACGAGGAAGGGCCGTGGCGCACAGATACGATGTTGGTTCTGACGATCGATCCGCTTTCGATGACTGGCGGTATGCTTTCGATCCCCCGCGATTTGTGGGTGCCGATCCCCGGTTACGAGGAGGATCGGATCAATAAGGCCCATTTCTTTGGTCAGGTCTACGATCACCCCGGCGGTGGGCCGGCGTTATCCGCTCAGACGGTGGAATACAATTTCGGCGTCAACATCGACTACTACGTGCGCGTCAATTTCACCGCCTTTGAGGAGATGGTCGATCTGCTGGGCGGCATTGACGTCTACGTGGAAGAGACGATTGACGATCCGACCTATCCGTCCAGCGATCCGGCCGACCCCTATGGTTACGATCCGCTCTATATCGACGCTGGTTGGCAGCACTTTGATGGAGAGATGGCGCTTAAATACGCCCGCACCCGTCATTCGGAGGGGGGGGATTTCGATCGCGCCGCGCGCCAACAGAAAGTCCTCCTGGCCGTTTTCAACAAAGCCCGGCAGCCAGACGAGTTGCTGCGCCTGGCTTCCAAGTCCACTGAGGTGTGGCGCACGCTCCAGGGTTCGCTGATGACCGATCTCAATCTGGAGCAGATCGTCGCGCTGGCCCAATTGGCCAGCGAGGTCAATCCCGATGACATCCGTTATGGCGTCCTCAACGAACATTATACCCGTTTCGTCGAGACCCCCGATGGCCAGCAGGTTTTGTTCCTGGTTCGTGAGAATATGCGCGAGTTGCGTGATTACATTTTCACGGCAGAACTCCCCGCGTCTGAGGAGTCGCCTGAGTCGCCAGAAGTTGTGTCAGAATCGCCGGTTACGCCCACGCGGGATGCGGAGGTCGTCATTCAAGTGATGAATGGGACGACGCGCGAGGGATTGGCTGGCTTGACGACCGATTATCTGCGGGTGGAGGGCTTTCAGGTGATCACGCCTACCAACGCCGACCGTTCCGACTATAGCGAGAGCCTGGTCATCGTCTACACCGGCAAGACGGACGCGGCCGAGTATTTGGTCGACCTGCTCGCGCTCCCGCCGACGGCAGTGGTTCATGGTCCGGACTCCAACGCGCAGCACGATATATCCCTCATCCTGGGAGAGGATTTTCAACTGCCGGAAGTGGTGGCGCAGTAAATTTTCCCCGAGTTTCACGAAGGACAAACCGCCTGGGCAAAGCTTGCCCAGGCGGTTACGTCTCGGGCGCGACACTGGCCGCCCGACTGTTTATCAACCTCCCGCAGCTTCACCGTCAGAATTGGCCGAAAATAGCCTCGTGACCTGCGGGAGGTTGAGAGCTAATGCGCCATGGTCAAGATTATTCTATGCCTCAATAGGAGATAGCGCGCGGCAACTCCTTGGCATGCTCGACCCATTGGCGCACCTGGGACTGGCTCGGCGGGCGGCGGACGAGTTTCTTTTCCTCGTTTACCGCGATCAGCTTGGCGTACAGATTTTCGGGGTTGCGTTGCGCCAACTCCGGTACGGTATCGACGCCAGCGATCTCTAATAAATCCCCGTATTCCTCGCCGACCCCCTTGACGCGGAATAGATCCGCCCGGTTGACCCACTTCAAAATCAACTGGCTGCTGATCCCGGACTGCTCCACGATTTCCTGTCGCCCTTTAGGCGTCCCGCCTCGTTCGAGCAAGGCCTCGACAGATCCGACGCCCATATCCTTAAGCTTTTGGGCGTATTCTTTCCCTACACCTTCGATTTTCGTTAACTTGGTCATTTTTCCTCCTTGAGAGAGACTAGGGTGATGAAAAGAACCTTCGCTCAGAGGCCCCTCCTCGTGCCGATTAGCGCCCCCGGTACGTATGTTTTGTTGGCGATAAATGTTTTTCTTGCAAGCTTTTTTGCTTGGTGCCTGGCTAACTACCCATCCTCGTCTCTATTATAGCACAAATTGGGCGAAAATTCTACACCAACGCTTTTTCCACCGCCTCGGAGACGGAGCGCACAGGGATAGCCTCAATGCCGGTCGGCCATGGTTCCTGGCTCTTGCGCCGTTGTTGAGGGGATAGGCAGCGGCTGAATCCCAGTCGAGCGGCCTCTTTCAACCGGCCCGCCATTTGCCCCACTGTGCGCACCTCTCCAGAAAGGCCGATCTCGCCGACGATCGCCATGTCCGCTTTTACGGGGCGGTCGCGCACACTGGAGGCGATTGCGACCGCGATCGCCAGGTCGGCGGCCGGTTCTCCCACTTGTAGGCCGCCGACGACGTTGGTGAAGACATCCTGATCGTATAGCCGCAAGCCCACCCGTCGCGAGAGCACCGCCGTGATCAGCAGCAGGCGGTTGAAATCCACACCGTTGGCCGTGCGGCGGGGATGTCCGAAACTGGTGTGGCTGGCGAGCGCCTGGATCTCCACCAGGAGCGAACGGGTGCCTTCCATGGTCACCGCGATGGCGGATCCGGGCGCGTTGATCATTCGTTCCGCCAGAAATACCTCGGATGGATTGCTCACCTCGACCATGCCGTGTTCCTGCATTTCGAACACGCCGACCTCGGACGTGGCGCCGAAGCGATTCTTGACCGAGCGGAGCAATCGGTAGGTGTGAAAGCGATCGCCTTCCAGGTAGAGCACCGTGTCGACGATGTGCTCTAACACCTTCGGCCCGGCGATAGCGCCCGATTTGGTGACGTGCCCGACGAGGAAGACCGACACTCCCTCGGTTTTAGCCCATCCCTGGAAGCGGGACGCGGCGCGTCGCACCTGGCTGATCGATCCGGCGGCCGAGTCGATCTCTTCCGCGGTGATGGTTTGGATGGAATCGACGATCATCGCCGCCGGTTGAAGCTGTTCGGCGTGCCGCACGATGGCTTCCAGGCGCGTCTCGGTCAGCACGAACAGGTCGGCCTCCTGGATGGAGAGGCGGTTAGCCCGCATCTTGATCTGGCGGGCCGACTCCTCGCCGGAGACGTACAGCACCGGTTTGTTCGTCGCCTCGGATACGCCGCTGGCCGCTTGCAGCAGGAGGGTGCTTTTCCCAATGCCGGGATCGCCGCCGACCAGGATGAGGGAACCGGGGACGATGCCGCCGCCCAATACGCGCGAGAACTCCTTCATCGGCAGCGCGAGGCGTTCCAGGTCGCCGGTCTCGACCTCTTGTAGGCGCTGGGGCTTGCCGCCTGGCATTTGTCGAAGGCCGCCCGGCGTTTTGGTCGATTCTATGATTTCCTCGACCATCGTGTTCCATTGACCGCAGCCCGGACAACGGCCCATGTGGCGGGGCGTCGTGCGCCCGCATTCCTGGCAAATCCAGCGTGTATGTGTCTTAGCCATTGTTACTCCTGTGGCGCAATTTCAGGGCGCTTTGTTACCCGCCGTTTAACCGGCGTATGGATTTTAATCCTAGGCCCAACAGGTATCCGACGCCGGCGACGAGGATGATCGACGCGCCGGACGTCAAGTTCCACGTGTAAGAGATGAGCAATCCGGCGGCGCTAAATGCGACTCCCAACAGACTAGAGATGATCATCATTTTTTTTCATATCTCGCACGAACTGTCCGCTGATGGCGGTCGGAATGGTCAACAGCGCGATGACCATGATCAATCCGACGACGCGCATCATCATCACCACGGTCAGCGCAATTAGGCTCAAGAGCATCCCTTAGATGGCGTTCACAGGGACGTTTTCTACGATGGCGAAGGTCTCGTCGAAGGATACGGCCAATAATTCCTTGTAGAACAGGATTGCCAGCGCCAGGATAACCAGGTCGAGGGCTAACATGATCCACAACTCGCTGGCGGGGACGGTCAGGATGCTGCCGAAGAGGTAGCTCATCAGATCCGCCTTATATCCGGCGGTCAAATCGACGAAGATGATTCCCAGGGCCATACCGATGGCCCACATCACCCCGATGATGGTGTCGGCTCGTTCATTCGTCTTGCGCTGCACCCATCCCATGACGAGGGCGGCGATCAGGCTGAAGATGATGGCGCCGATCAGCGGATATGGCCCTGGCCGGGCGTCCATTTGTTCGGTTCCGGTCAGGAGGGGGAGGATGTGGTAGCGGAAGTAATATCCCAGCCCGATCCCGCCATAGGCCGCGTGGGCGATGCCGCCGCTGACGAAGACGATGCGCTTGACGACGACGAATGTCCCGATGACGCCGCAGGCGACGCTGACCAGCGCGCCCGCCAGCAGGGCGTTGTGCATAAAGCTGTGTTGTAAAATTTCGAGCGCTAACTCAATCATCGTCCGTTTCCTTTTCTTCTGGGGTCGAATGCATGGTGGTGTGCTCTGGAAAGACCCGATGCGCGACGCCGTGGTAGAATAGGCGACGGTTGAGGCAGCCGATCGTTTTGACGTGGGACGAGATCGCGCTCATATCGTGGGAGACCATCAGAATGGTGATTTGTTTGTTCAATTGTTTCAATAGATCGTAGATGTCCCCACTGATCTGGGGGTTGACGTTGGCCAGCGGTTCGTCCAATAAAAGAATTTGGGGTTGTGTCGCCAGCGCGCGAACGATGTAGACCCGCTGGCATTGTCCTCCGGATAGCGCGCGCCGATGGGCTGATCCCGCAACGTTTCTATCCCCACGTTGCGCAGCGCCTGTTCGACGATCTGCTCGTCCTCGCGCGTGAAGGGTTGCAGCAATCGACGTTTGCCCAGGCGGCCCATCTGGACGACCTCGCGCACACGGATGGGGAAGTCGCGGTCGAACGTCGCCAATTGGGGGACGTAGCCGACGTGTCGCCGCCCTTGTTTGACGGGTTGGTCCAGAATGCGCACCTCGCCCCTGGTTGGGGGCAGGAGGCCCAGAAGCACTTTGAACAACGTCGTTTTACCGCTGCCGTTGGGCCCGATCAGCCCGATGAAGTCCCGTTCTTTGACCGAAAGGGTGATATCCTGTAGGACGACCTCTCCATCGTAACCGGCCCACATATTCTGGATCGAGATGACCTCTTTTTCGTTCTCTGAGTCGGACGCGCGCTTTGCGTTTGACGGCATCGGCATATGCCCTTTTTATAGATTGACCGTGCAACCCAGGCCCGGCACGTCGGAGGCGATCAATTCGCCGTCCGACAGTTGAAAACCCGCTATGGTGGGATCGTCGATCAGGTCCAGGTGACCGTCGAGGTCGCCATAGCGCACGTTGGGGCTGCTCAGGGCGAAAGATAGGCCGGCAGCTATGAGCAGGGCCGGCTCGTTGAGGCAACTGACCATCGTGTCCATCTGGGCGGCGCGGGCGATGGCGTCGATCTGGCGCGCGCAGTGCAGCCCGCCACAGGTCGCCAATTTGACGCTTAACCCGTCGGCGCAACGCCGGGCGGCGACGGCGAGCGCCGACGCGGGCCCGGTGACGCTCTCGTCGGCCAGGACGGGCACGGGGCTGTGTTTGGCGATCTGACCAAGGCCGTCGAGGTCGTCGGCCGGCACGGGTTGCTCTAACATCTCCAGGTCGTTTTCCAGGGCGCGGGCTACGTCGATGGCCTGTTGAACGGTGTAGCCCTGATCGGCGTCCAGGCGCAGGACGAGGTTGGGATACATCTTGCGGATGGCGCGTATGCGCTGGACGTCCTCATCGGGATCGATCCCCCCTTTGACTTTGAGCATTCTGAATCCTTGCCGGACGCGGTCACGGGCCAATTCCACGCTTTCCTTGACCGTGGCCACGCTGATGGTGACCGAGGTTTGAATCTGGCGGCGATACCCGCCCAGCAAACGATGGAGGGGCAATCCCGTGGCTAAGCCCAGCAAATCGTGGAAGGCCAGGTCGAAGGCGCACAGGGCGGACGGGGCCTCGTGGGCGATCTCTGCCAGTTGTTCCAGCGCGTATTCAGTGTTGAGCGGGTTGAGGTCCAGCGCGCGGTCGGCGCAGGCGTGACATGCCTGGAGCACGCTTTCTCGCGTTTCGCCGGTCAGGTCGGTATCGAACGCGGCGCAACCCCAGGCAGTCTTTCCCTGGCGCGTCTCGACCCGCACGAACACGACCGTCACGTACTCAATCTCCCGTTCGGCCTTCCGTCCAGAATGATAGGCCGTGCGATAGGGCAGCTTCAAGCGCAAGTCGACCGGTATAATTTCGACATTCGTGATTTGCATAATTAACCCCCTTTCATTGTAAGCATATCACCCTTTCGCTTTTGTGGCAAATTTGAGCGAGCGACCTTCAATGTTTCACGTGAAACATCACCCTGTTGCCTTCTGCCGCTCGATCGCCGCCGCCGACCCTTTATCCCTCGACATTGGGGGATTGGCGCATATTGTGGTACAATAAAGTTGTTTACGTCATCTGTCACTTTTTAACTTGCCCACTTGCCCCTTGCACACTTGCGACTTATTGGAGGAAATGATGGCCATTATTGAGAGCAGTCGCCGTCGCGCGGTGGAAAGCCTTCTAGCGGATGAATCGATCACCGCCGACTTGATCGACGACGCGGCTGGCCCCTTATTGGACTGGGGCATCGCGCAGATTGACGATCTGCTGGAACAAGCGGATGGGATCCCCGAGCAACAACTGGACGAGCAACTGGTCGCCCTGCGGCGCAAGATGAAATATATCGGGCGGAGAGCCGGAGAGGCCGCCCCCGATGCACAGGCCGAACGGGTGCGCGCGCTCATTTCGGAGACCGATCCGCCCTTGATGCTAACCGACTCGACCTCGGAGAAGGAGACCCAGGATGTCTAAATCTAAGCCCAAGTCACAGAAAATCCTTTCGATGTTGCTGACGCTGTTGCTCTTCATCGTCGCCGCCTATTTTGGTTTAGACCTGGATGGCCTGTTCGATTTCGACGTGGTCACCGAGCACGTCAGCGGCGATTGGATCCGCGTCTACTTCACCAACCCCCGCTATCCAGACGACCCGGCCGACCGTCGCAGTGGATTGGGCGAAGAATTGGCGACCGTGATCAGGCAGGCCCAGGTCAGCGTCGACCTAGTGGCCTACGAGTTGAACCTGGTCCCCGTGGCCGATGCCCTGATCCAGGCGCGGCAGGACGGTGCGCGGGTGCGCGTCGTCGTCGAGAGCGATAACCTGGACCGGGAGAAAAACGCCGACATCGTGCGCGACCTCCGCCGGGCCGGTATACCCGTGATCGAGGACGAGCGCAGCAGCGGCCTGATGCACAACAAATTCGTCGTGATTGACGAGCAATGGGTATGGACCGGATCCTGGAATTTAACGGAAAACGGCGCGTATCGCAACAACAACAACGCCGTGCTGATCGCCTCGCCCGCCCTGGCGGAGAATTACACCGTCGAGTTTGAGGAAATGTTCGATGACGCCTTTGGCCCCACCTCGCCAGCCGACACGCCTCATCCTCTCGTGCGGATCACCGTCGTGGAGGGCGAGGGGGAGGCGGCGCAGGAGCGGGAGGTCATGGTGGAAAACTATTTCGCGCCAGAGGACGGGGTCGCCGCCTATGTGATTGACCGCATCGCGGAGGCGCAACATCACATCCGTTTTATGGCCTTTGTGTTCACCAACGACGAGATCGCCGACGCCATGCTGGAGCGAGCGCAGGCCGGCGTGGTCATCCAGGGGGTGATGGAGAGCCGCGACGCCGATCGCGATTATAGCGTGTACAGCCGCTTGCGCCAGGCGGGCCACGACGTGCTCAAGGATGGCAATCCCTACATCATGCACCACAAAGTGATCATCATTGACGATCACATGGTCATCACGGGATCATACAACTTCACCAACAACGCCGAGCGCAGCAACGACGAAAACCTGCTCATCATCCACGACGCCGAGGTGGCGGATCTGTTCGTGGAGGAATTCGGGCGGGTGTATGAGCAGACCCGGAACCAGGAGGAATGAGGCGCGTCTCGGGCCCCTGCTCAAATATTTTGGCTGCCTGATACTTGCATCGCCCGGTTGATAAACTGTCGGATGCTTGGGACATTTGACAACCCCCTCGATTTGTGCTATTGTAAATATGTGTACTTGACTTCTCCCGATGCGCCCTTTAGGCTATTGAAGCGACTTCACTCCTTCGGGCATATATCGACATCTTCTTCGACTACATCTACCAATGAGCATTAAGCGATAATTTCGGGGTCTTCAGGATTTCGCATGGCCCATCATAGACCCTAAAGGTTTTTGCGCTGGTTTTGATGGAAAAAGGTCATTGTTTAAGGCAAAAACGTTGTTTGCGCGGCCTTGAGCAAAACCTTTAGGGTC
>DAOTUC010000110.1:0-7790 GCA_034437315.1 Anaerolineae bacterium | reverse complement strand
ATTCGCTCAATTGACATCTCGTTTCAACGATGGGATAATACACAATTGCTGAGACTGATTCAGGAGGGACGGTAGTGGACCGGATAGACATCGAACAAATTCTCGGTCAGGTACGACAGGCGTTGACGGAAAGCCGATGGGGTGAAGCGGCGGCCTTGATCGAGTCCCTGCGCCCGGCTGACCAGGCGGATCTGTTCAGCGACCTTTCGCCCAGCGAGCAGGACCAGTTATTGCCGCGCCTTGATCTGGAAGACTCAGCCGACATCCTGGAGGAGTTGGAGGAGGAAGAGGCCGCTCAGGTCGCCGCGCGCTTAGACGCTGAGAACCTGGCCCGTATTCTGGACGAGATGGAGCCGGACGAGGCGGCCGACCTCCTGGGCGACATCGCGCCGGAGCGTGTGGACGAAGTGCTGGCGGTGATGGAGGAGTCGGAGGAGGTACGCTCGTTGCTCGTCCACCCCGACGAGAGCGCCGGCGGCCTGATGACCTCGGCTACCCTCACGTTGCACCAGGATATGACGGTCGAGCAGTCGATCAAACACCTGCGCACCCTCGCGCCGGAGACCGAAACGGTCTACTACCTCTTCGTCGTCAACCGGGACGTGCGCTTGGTTGGCGTCGTTTCCCTGCGGCAGATCATCGTCTCGTCGCCCAATACGCCCATCGCCGACATGATGGACCGGGACGTGATCCAAGTGCAGGCCAACGCCGATCGGGAGGAAGCCGCCCGCTTAATGGCCCGTTATGACCTCCTGGCGCTTCCGGTCGTGGACGAAGATGATCACCTGTTGGGCCTCATCACCCACGACGACCTGGTGGACGTCCTGGAGGAGGAGGCGACGGAGGATATTTACCGCCTGGGTGGTGTGCTGGAAGAAAACCCACCCGATGTGGCGATCTCTTCGGCCCTGCGCACCCGCCTGCCGTGGCTGATGCTCAATCTGGCGACTGCCCTGGCCTCGACGACTGTCTTGAGCCTGTTTGAGAATACCATTGCCAGCGTAGCTGTTCTGGCCGCTTTCTTTCCCATCGTCGCCGGGGTCAGTGGCAGCGCCGGGACGCAGACGCTCACCGTTACCGTGCGCGGGTTGGCCTTGGGGGAGTTGGAACTCAAGGATGGGTTTCGGGCGTTGGGGCGAGAGATGCTCATCGGCGTGGCCAACGGCGTGGCTGTGGGTGGATTAGTCGCTCTGATCGCCCTGGCCTGGAAAGGAACGCCGCTGCTGGGCGTCGTTGTGGGCGTGGCGACGCTGCTGAATATGATCGGTGCGGGGATTGCCGGCGCGTTGGTGCCGGTCCTGATGCAGATGGTGCGTATCGACCCGGCCCTGGGTTCCCCCATTCTGGTGACGACGATCACCGATGCATTTGGGTATTTCATTTATCTGGGATTGGCCACTCTTTTCTTATCTAGGTTGATATGAGCAAAAAGCACAAGAAAGGCATGTCGCGCGTACCGAAACCGCTTATGGTCGAGTCGACGGCGGAGTTAGATGCGTTGTTGAGGGTGTTGGCCGATGAGCCGGCCTTCGCCATCGACACCGAATCGAATTCCCTCTACGCCTACCAGGAGCAGATTTGCCTGATTCAGATATCGATTCCGCGGGCCGATTACCTGGTGGATCCGCTGGCTGGTGTGGACGTCTCGTTGCTGCGGCCGATTTTCGCCGATCCGAGTGTGCAGAAGGTCTTTCACGCTGCCGAGTACGACGTGATGTGTTTCAAGCGGGATTTTGATTTCCGCTTCGAGAACCTGTTCGACACGATGTGGGCCGCCCGCATCCTGGGATGGTCGCGTGTTGGGTTAGGGAATATCTTGCAAGAGACCTTCGACGTGCGCACCAACAAGCGCTACCAGCGTTATAATTGGGGCAAACGCCCCCTGGACCCTGAAGCTCGGGCCTATGCCTGTCTGGATACTCATTATCTCCTCCCTCTGCGCGACTTGCAATTGGAGGCGTTGATTCGAAAGGGACGCTGGGAGGAAGCCAGGGAGGCCTTCCGGCAGATCGCCGCCTCTGAACCGACGTGGCAGGATTTCTCTCCCAACGATTTCTGGGGCGTCAAAGGGGCGCATGACCTATCGCCGCGGGAGCAAGCAATTTTACGGGAGCTCTGCATCTGGCGCGACCGGCAAGCGCGACGCCAGGATCGCCCCCATTTCAAGGTGCTCGGCGACCGTACGTTGACCGCGCTGGCCCAGGCCCGGCCCCGCTCCAAGGGCGACCTTGCCAGCGTTAAAGGCATGAAGTCGTATCACGTGCGCCGTTATGGAAAATATATCTTGCGGGCTGTGGGGCGAGGCGAGCGGGGCGAGACCCCCTCCCCTCCCAGACGTCGTCCTCGTCGCCCGCTGAATGACGTCGAGCGTTACGAGGCCCTGCGGGCGTGGCGCAAGGAAGTAGCCGATGAACGGGGCGTCGACGTCTCCGTCATTATGACCAATGACGTCCTGTGGTCCCTGGTAGACGAGGAACCGGACACGGTCGACGAGATGGTGGATCTGGACGGCTTGGGGCCGTGGAAATGCCGGACGTATGGTGGGGATATACTGGACGTCTTGGAAGAGAATGGAAATGAGGTAGATTGAGATGAATATTCAATTTCTGGGCGCAGCACAAACGGTCACCGGTTCTCAACACCTGATCTCGGTCAATGGGCGCCGTATCTTATTGGAGTGTGGGTTGTTCCATGGCAAGCGGCGGGAGACGTTCGAGCGCAATCGCAATTTGCCCTTCGACGCCGCCGCTATCGACGCTATGATTCTCTCCCACGCCCACATCGATCATTCGGGCAACATCCCCAACCTGGTGCGCAATGGATTCCGCGGCGGCATCTACTGTACCTTCGCCACGCGGGACCTGTGCTCGGCCATGCTGCGCGATTCGGCCTACATCCAGGAGCGAGACGTGGAATACGTGAATAAGAAGCGCGCCCGCCAGGGCGAACCGCCGGTCGAGCCGATCTACACCTACAACGACGCTATCGCCAGCCTGGAGCATTTCATCGGTGTGGGTTACGATCGGCCCATCCTCGTCGCGCCGGGGGTGTGGTGTGTCTTCCTCGACGCGGGGCATATGCTCGGTTCGTCCATCGTCCTGCTGGAGATCGAGGAGAGAGAGGAGCGGAAGCGGTTGTTATTCAGCGGCGACCTGGGCCGGCGCGACAAGCCGATCCTGCGGGACCCGACCCCGGCGCCGGCCGCCGACATCCTGATCATCGAATCGACCTACGGCGACCGCTTGCACGACCCCCTGGTTGACGCTGAGGCCAAACTGGCCCGCCTGGTCAGCGAGACCTGTTCCCAGGGCGGCAAGGTGATCATCCCGGCCTTCTCGGTGGGGCGCACGCAGGAGCTCGTCTATAGTCTGCACCGGCTCACCATCGCCGGGGAGATCCCCGACGTACCGGTCTTCGTCGATAGCCCCCTGGCGGTGAACGTGACCGAGATCTTCCGACTGCATCCGGAATATTACGACGACGAGGCCCGCGCCTTCATGGACCAGGAGCGACACCCGGACCCGTTCGGTTTCGACCGACTGCGCTACATCCGCAAGGTGGAGGATTCCAAGGCGCTCAACAACCTGGCCGGGCCGGCGATCGTTATCAGCGCGTCGGGGATGTGCGAGGCGGGCCGCATTCAGCATCATCTGAAGCACAACATCGGTAGCCCGAACAACACGATTCTGATTGTCAGTTGGCAAGCGCCCCACACACTGGGCCGGCGGCTGGTGGAAAAGCAGCCAGTCGTAAAAATCTTTGGGCAGGAATACCGGTTGCGGGCGCGGGTCGAGACGATCAACGGGTACAGCGCCCACGCCGACCGGGATGGCCTGTTGCGGTGGGTGAAGCCCATCGCCCACGAATTGACTCACGCCTTCGTCGTGCACGGCGACCCGGAACCGGCGGAAAATTTAGCCCGGGGACTGAATCAACTGGGCGCGGGAGAGGTCGCGACGCCGGCCTTCGGCGATACGTTCGACATTTAATCTATTTTCGCCATTTCCTCCCAATTATCGCCTATCTTCAGTTCGACCTTGAGCGGCGCGCGGAGTTCGAAGGCGTTCTCCATCACGTCGCGGACCAGGGGCGCGACTGTTTCCACTTCATCATCCGGCGACTCAAGCACCAATTCGTCGTGAACCTGGAGAATCATGCGGGCGCGAAGCCCTTGCGCCTTCAACGCCCGGTGCAGGTCGATGGCGGCGACGTTGATGATGTCGGCGGCGGTCCCCTGGATGGGGGCGTTGATCGCCATGCGCTCGGCCGCCATCCGTGCCTGGTGCGGGGTGTTGCTGCCCGGCAGCAATTCGGGGAAGTAGCGTCGTCGTCCGGAGAGGGTCTCGACGTATCCCTGGCGGGTGGCGCGGGCCTTGGTCGTGTCGATGTATTCGCGCACTTTGGGAAAGCGCTTGAAATAGGTCGTGATGAAATTCTCCGCCTCGGCCTGCGTCAGATCGGTGGCTCCGGATAACCCGTAGGCGGTCTGCCCATACGAAAGCCCGAAATTGACCGCCTTGGCCACCCGTCGCATGTTGGGCGTCACCTCCTCGATGGGGACGCCCATAATGGCGGCGGCGGTGCTGGCGTGCACGTCCTCCCCCTGGGCGAAGGCTTCTAGCAGGCCCGGATCGCCGGAGATGTGGGCCATCACGCGCAACTCCACCTGGGAATAATCGGCCCCGATCAGCTTCCAGCCCGGTTCGGCGACGAAAGCCCGCCGTACCTGTCGCCCGATCTCGGTGCGGATGGGGATGTTCTGTAAGTTCGGGTCGCTGGAACTGAGCCGCCCGGTGACGGTGCCGGTCTGGTTGTATGAGGTGTGAATCCGGCCGGTTTCGGGGTGGACGAGCTGCGGCAGGGCGTCCACGTAGGTCGATTTGAGCTTCGCCAGGCTGCGATATTCCAGGATCTTCCTGATGATTGGATGGTGATCGACCAGCCGCTCCAGGATGCTGGCGGCCGTGGAATAATGGCCGGTCTTGGTGCGCCGGACGCCCTGGGCCGGCAGGCCCAGCCTCTCGAAGAGCGCGTCGGAGAGCTGCTGGGTCGAGTTGACGTTGAATTCGTAGCCCACCATCTCGTGGATTCGTCGTTCCAGTTCGACCAGGCTGGCATTCAGCCCGCGGCCCATGTCCGCCAGATAGTCCACATCGAGCCGTATACCGTTCATCTCCATCGCGGCTAGAACCGGAATCAGGGGGATCTCCACCTGCTGGAACAGCGACCACAGTTCCTTCTCCTTCAGTTCTTTCTCCAGGACGGCGACCAGCCGGTGGGTCATATCGACGTCGGCGCAGGCGTAGGGGGCGGCCCGCTCGACGGCTACCTGATCCATCGTCAATTGATTGCGCCCGGCGCCGATGAGATCGGTGATGGGCGTCATCCGCTGCTGGAGCCGCGCCCAGGCCAGATTTTTCAACCCCAAATTCTTCGACGAGGGGGTGATGAGCCACTCCGCCACCATCGTGTCGAAAGCGACGCCCCGCAGCGGCATGCCGGCCCGTTCCAGAACGGTCAGGTCGTACTTGATATTGTGACCGTACTTGGGCATATCAGGGTCGCCCAGCAACGGCCCCAGGATGTCGATCACTGCCTGCAAATCCAGTTGCGGGTCGCCGGCCGGGGCCAGGATCGGCGCGTAATAGCCCCGCTCGGCCCCTTCGGTGAGAGCGACGCCCACCAGTTCCGCCTGCATGGGATCAGTGCCGGTCGTCTCGGTATCGACCGTCAGGGCGGGCGCGTCCTTCAATTGATCCACCAGTCGCCGCAGCGCGTCTAAATCGGCGACGATCTGGTAGTTGGCTCCCGGAGCCTGGTGGAGCGGCCCGGCGTCTGGATAGCTGGACGATTCGCCGAAGAGGCTGAGTTGGTGGGGCGCGCCGGGCGGCGTCGGCGCAGCCGCAGCCTCTTGGCCAGGCAAGCGGTCGATCAGAGAGCGAAACTCCAGTTCCTGGAACAGGTCCAGCACTGCGTCCCGGTCGTAGGTGCGCAGGCGGCAGGCGTCGAGGTCGATGTCGATGGGCGCGTCGCGCACGATGGTCGCCAGGCGGCGGCTGAGGAAAGCTTGTTCGCGCCCTTCGTCCAATTTGTTGCGGAATCGGGTCGTGACCTCGTCCAGGTGTGCGTAGACGTTGTCCAGCGTCGTATATTTCTTGAGCAGCTTGGTGGCTGTCTTCTCCCCCACGCCGCGCACGCCGGGGATGTTGTCCGATTTGTCGCCCATCAGGGCCTTGTAATCGACCAGTTGTTCCGGCGTCAGGCCGTCGTAGCGCGCCTTGACGCCGTCTACGTCGTAGATGACGGTGTCGGAGAATCGCCAGCGGGAGGTGAGGACGCGGGTGTGCGCGTCCACCAATTGCAGGAGATCCATATCGCCGGTGACGATGAGCGTCTCGGCCCCACGTTCCTCCGCCTGGCGGGACAGGGTGCCTAGCAGGTCGTCGGCCTCGTATCCCTCCTGCTCGTAGATCGGGATGTCCAGGGCTTTTACCACCGCGCGGATGCGGTCCATCTGGACGCGCAATTCGTCGGGCATCTTGGCGCGATGGGCTTTGTATTCGTCGTACATCTCGTGGCGGAAGGTGGGGCCTTTGTCGAAGGCGACGGCGACGTGGGTGGGGCGCTCTTCTTGCAAGACGTTGAGCAGCATTGAGGTGAAGCCGTAGACCGCGTTGGTCAATTCCCCGGCCGATGTCTTGAGGTCTTCCGGCAGGGCGTGGAACGCGCGGTAGGCCAGCGCGTGCCCGTCGATTAATACCAGTTTGTTTGCTCGTTCGTGCATACTCCTCCTTCCTACCTAATTTGGCAACGCCAGAGCCTAAAAGGCTTACCGACAAGCGTGTATTGGGCGATTGGGTCAAATGTGGTATACTTTTACGGGACGATGTAGGTGTCTACAATGTCGCCGTCCTGATTGCGCAGGGTGATCATTTTTCCCACGCCCCAGGCCGGGGCGCTTCGTCCCCAATACAGATCGCTGGGGGTGGATCGTCCAGTGGTCGAGTGGACGCGCATTTGGACGTTGGTAAAGAGCGTGATTTTGGGAAATGTAAACGCATTGCCCTCAACGTCGGATAATGTCCACCCCTCCATATCGGCCGCGCCGCCGCCGTTCCGTATGACCACCACCTCGCGATTCAGGTCGCCAGCGCCCAGCACCTGCCCAATCTCAATCAGGGTGGGGCCGGAGGGGGTGAGGGTGGGAGCTTGGGCGGGTGGATCGTCGGGCGCGTCGGCGACAGTCTCGCCGTCAGGGGGTGGCTGTGGCTCGGTCACTATCTCGTTCTCATTTCCATCTTCGTTCTCGCTATCAATAGGGAGTGGGATGACGAGCGTCTGTCCCACCTGGAGCATGTTGGGATCGGTGATCTGATTAGCCGTCATCAGAGCTTCCACAGAGACGCCGTAGAAATGGGCGATGCCGCTCAACGTGTCGCCGGGGCGGACGACGTATTGCGCCGCAGCCAGCGCCGCATTCGGTGTCGCAGCCAGCGCCGCAGCCAGCGTAGCCGTCGGGGGCGCGACTGAGGTCGCCAGCGGGTCGCTCCCTTGCTCAATAGACGTATTGGGCGCAACCGGAGCGGTGGTTGGATCTGGAAGCGGAGACGTCTGGGTCCGTTCCCAGATCAATAGCACGGTGAACATCACGATGGCCGAAACGACGACGTTGATGATGATCACGATGGCCCAAGTACGTGTACGCATATGATCGACCTCCTCGTTCTCGTGCACTTTTCTCGTGGACTTTTACTGATCGGTCTTCGGTTATTATTCTATCACACTTTGCT
>DAOTUC010000109.1:0-7250 GCA_034437315.1 Anaerolineae bacterium | reverse complement strand
CATCTAAACGTCTACCTATGACACAAATCTCCCGCAAGTTTAGAATCCGCATCCGAAAGCGAACCTTGCGGGAGGTTGATACGTTGGACGTGCTTACCCGTGTTCTATGGCCGCCTGGACGATCGCGGCGAAGTCGGACGCTTTCAGGCTGGCGCCGCCCACCAACGCCCCGTCGATTTCCGGTTGCGACATAAACTCGGCGGCGTTGCCCGGCTTGACGCTCCCCCCGTACTGGATGCGTATCGCCTGTGCGACATCCTCGTCGTACAGGGCGACCAACGTCCCGCGCACCGTCTGTCCGATGATGCGGTTGGCGTCCTCTCCGGTGGCGGGCACGCCGGTGCCGATGGCCCAGATCGGTTCATAAGCGATAGTGATCTGGTGCGCTTGCTCGGCTGTGATCCCTTCAAGGGCGGCGCGCACCTGGCGCCCGACGAACGCCTCCGTCTCGCCCGCCTCGTTTTGCTCCAGATTCTCGCCCACACACAGGATGGGTTTCAGGTTGTGAGCGAACGCGGCGTGCAGTTTTTTGTTGACTGTCTCGTCGGTTTCGCCGAAAAGCGTGCGCCGTTCGGAGTGCCCAATGATGACGTAATCGCACAATCCCTGGAGCATCAACGGGCTGACCTCTCCGGTGAAAGCCCCCTCCGTCTCCCAATGCATATTCTGAGCCCCCAGGCCAATGGCGGAACCAGTCAGGGCCTCGCGCACGGCGGCCAGGGCCGGGAAGGCGGGGCAGACGGCTACGTCGCACTCGCTGAAATCGTCCAGCGCCTCTCGTAACGCCGCAATCAGCGCCGTCGATTCCTCGACCGTTTTGTGCATTTTCCAATTGCCAGCGATAAATGGTTTTCGCATCATGTCTCCTTTTCGCGTCGTCAATTTACATCTCAGTTTGCGTCGTCAATTGCGGCGATGCCAGGCAGCGTTTTGCCCTCCAGGAATTCTAGGCTGGCCCCACCGCCTGTCGAGACGTGGGACATCTGGTCGGCCAAGTTGACCTGCCGAACCGCCGCCGCCGAATCTCCGCCGCCGATGACGGTCAAGGCGTCTTTTTGAGCCAACATTTCCGCCACGGCGAAGGTGCCTTTGGCGAAGTTGGGCATCTCGAATACGCCCAGAGGGCCGTTCCAGACGATGGTCTTGGACGCGCCAATCGCCGATTCAAAGGTGCTGATCGTCTTGGGGCCGACGTCGAGGATGCGCCAGCCGGCGATGACCTCGTTGGGAGCAACGACCTTGGCGTTCGCGTCGTTGTCGAAGGCGTCGGCGATGACGACGTCTACTGGCAGGATGAGACGCGCTCCGGAATCGTCGAGCAGCGATTTCGCGGTGGGGACGGCCTCCTCCTCTACCAGGCTATCGCCGATCTCAAACTCCATCGCCTTGAAGAAGGTGTTCGCCATACCGCCGCCGATGAGGAGACGATCACACGTTTCTAGCAAGCGCTTGATGACGCCGATTTTGTCTGAAATCTTCGCGCCTCCGAGAATGGCGACGTAGGGATGTTCCGGATTTTGAACGACCTGGCCCAGGAATTTGAGCTCCTTTTCCATCAGGAAGCCGCCCACGGTGGGCAGATAGTCGGACACGCCGACGTTGGAAGCGTGGGCCCGGTGGGCAGCGCCGAAGGCGTCGTTCACGTACAAATCGGCCAACGCGGCCAGTTGTCGAGCGAATTCAGGGTCGTTGGCCTTCTCTTCTGGATGGAAGCGGGTGTTTTCCAGCAGGATGACGTCGCCGGGTTCCATCGCCTGGGCGGCGGCTTCTACTTCTGGCCCGACGCAATCGTCCACCTTCTTCACCGGGCGCTGGATGTGTTCTGAGAGGCGTTCCGCGACCGGGTCCATCTTCAAATCAGCTACGACTTTCCCCTTGGGCCTTCCGAGATGCGAGCACAGGATCAGGGCAACCCCCTGATCGAGCAGGTAGTTGATGGTGGGCAGCGCCGCCAGGATGCGGGCGTCGTCGGCGACGGCGCCTTCTTTGAGGGGGACGTTGAAGTCTACACGCATCAGCACACGCTTCCCCCGGACGTCTACGTCACGCACGGTCTTTTTGTTCACAAGTCCTCCTTAACCTGTAGGGCCGCCGTCATACTGGCGACCCAGAAGTCAGATGAAACGAGTAGATGGTTGTCCCATCTACTCGTGCTTTGCCCTCCCGCAGGTCAGGTTCAACGTTGAACCTGACCTGCGGGAGGGTAGGCTGTTAGGGTAGGTAGGCTCTAGACGCCTTTGTCCGCTATCAATTTGGCCAGGTCGCAGATGCGCAAGGAATAGGCCCACTCGTTATCGTACCAGGTGATG
Source organism: Anaerolineae bacterium (assembly GCA_034437315.1). Classification (GTDB taxonomy): domain Bacteria; phylum Chloroflexota; class Anaerolineae; order B4-G1; family B4-G1; genus DSAR01. The sequence continues at coordinate 4,941 of DAOTUC010000109.1, read as the reverse complement.
ACTTTGACCATATTTCCGCCAATGGCCATCGTGGCCAATCCATCGACGATGCTGGAGCGTGGATCGCCCTTGTAGTCCATTGAGACCAGAGGCTCTTCGGAATAACCCAGGATGCCGGCCATCGGGCCTTCGGCGGCGGCTTTGAAGGCGGCGTTGACTTCTTCCAAGGAGGCGTCCTGTTCCAGCTCGGCCACGAAGTCGACGACTGAGACGGTAGGCGTGGGGACGCGCATCGCCATACCGTCGAATTTCCCCTCAAGTTCGGGGATGACCAGCGCCAGGGCTTTGGCGGCCCCGGTGGTGGTGGGGATGATGTTCAGGGCGGCCGCCCGCGCGCGGCGCAGATCGCCGGAGGCCAGGTCCAGCAGTTTCTGGGTGGTGGTGTAGGAGTGGACGGTGGTCACCAACCCCTTGACGATGCCGAAACTGTCCAGCAGGACTTTGACCGCCGGGGCCAGGCAGTTGGTGGTGCAGGAAGCGTTGGAGAGGATGTGATGGTTGGCGGGGTCGTAATCCCCGGTGTTGACGCCCAGGACGATGGTCAGATCGACGCTGTCGGCCGGTTTGGCCGGCGCGCTGATGATGACCTTCTTTGCGCCCGCATCTACGTGGGCGGCGGCTTTTTTGCCGTCGCGGAAGACGCCGGTCGACTCGATGACGATTTCGGCGCCCAGGTCGGCCCAGGGCAGCTTGCCGGGATCGCGCTCCGCCAGCACCTTGATGCGCTGACCGTCTACCACCAGGTCGCCCTCGACGACCTCAACGCTGCCCGGGTAGACGCCGTAGTTGGAATCATACTTGAACAGGTGAGCGTTCGTCTCGGCGTCGAAGAGATCATTGACGGCGACGACCTGGAGTTCGCCCTCGTATTTTTCCCTGATACCCTTGAGAACTTGTCGTCCGATGCGTCCGAATCCATTGATGCCTACGTTTACTGTCATTGCTTTACTCCTTTCGATTGTCTAATATATGTAACAGTGCTCGCGCCAATTTTTCGCTATCGTGTCGCCATGGATGTGTTGGGTCTACCAGGTCGGCGGCGATTACTTGGTAATGGTCATCCGATGTGTTATGTGTCGAGACGAGCTCAACGCCCGGCGGCGGATCGAAGTCCACGTCCAGGTTGTCGTTGATTAAAATGGTCGAGAAGACGCCCCGGCCCACGTGAGACTCCAATGCGCCGATGTGGTCGCCCGCGGTGTATGTATCGGTCTCACCCCGTTGGGTGGCGACGTTGCAGACGTAGACTTTGATCGCTGGGCTGGTCGCGACCGCCCGCGCCACGTCCGGCACGAGCAGGTTGGGGAGAACGCTGGTGTACAGGCTGCCGGGACCAGCCACGATCATATCCGCATTGAGCAATGCGTGAATGGCCTCTGGGTAGGCGGGCGCGTCGTCCGGTTCCAGGTAGACGCGCTCAATTGACCCGTTGGCCTTGGCGATGCTCGACTCGCCGCTCACGCGACAGAGGCCGCTCGTCTCCGCTTTTAAATCGGCCATCAAAGTGACGTCGCGCAACGTGCTGGGGATCACCCGCCCGCGAATCGCTAACACCCGCCCCGATTCCAGAATCGCTCGTTCGAAACTGCCGGTCACTTCGGCCATGGCGGTGATGAACAGGTTGCCGAAACTATGTCCGTTGAGGCCATCTCCGTCGCCGAAGCGATATTGGAACAACTGGGTCGTCAGCGCTTCGTCATCGGCCAGGGCGGCGATACAGTTGCGAAAGTCGCCGGGGGGCAGCACGCCTAATTCGCGCCGCAACCGCCCGGAACTCCCGCCGTCGTCGGCGACGGTGACGATGGTCGTGATGTTCGACGTGTACTTCTTGAGGCTGCGTAAGAGCACCGACAGGCCGTGCCCGCCGCCAATGGCGACGATTTTGGGCCCTTTCCCGCGCCGCCGGTAGTCGTAGACCGCGTTGACGACTGTCTCAGGGTTCGTTTCCACGAAAGGGGCGAGCAGCGCTCGATTCAGGTTGACGAGTGCGACAATTACGGCGGCGACGCCGAACAATCCAAAAAGCCCCGCCCGTAGACCTCGGGGGACAAATTGGAGGGTCAGGTAGTAGAAGATGTCGGATAAGGGGTAAAATTCTCTTAACAGGAAACTGAAACCCAGGCTGATAATCGCAATGCCGCTTCCCAGTAGTATGATCCATCGCTTGACGCCTATGCCGGGAATCATCCACTTGATGATGGTATTGACGTATCGTTTTTTACCGGTTTTCACCCTATCTTGACCGTTTCCTTTACTTTTCCACTCGCCGATGTTATTATAACCGAACGGGGCATAGACGTCAATGATAGGGCGGGCCTAACTAATAGAATCCTTGCACGGTGGGCGAGAAGTATCTTCTCAATAATTCGGGGAATAGTTTGTAGTAACCGCTTCAGCGGTCATTTTGATGGCTAAAGCTGTTACTACGAACCTTTTTGGTTCTAGCCTGTCCGGGTTAGGTGGATAAATGGCCTCATAATTCGGGGAATAGTTTGTAGTAACCGCTTCAGCGGTCATTTTGACGGCTAAAGCTGTTACTACGAACCTTTTTGGTTCTAGCTTGTCCGGGTTAGGTGGGTAAATGGCCTCATAATTCGGGGAATAGTTTGTAGTAACCGCTTCAGCAGTCATTTTGACGGCTAAAGCCGTTACTACGAACCTTTTTGGTTCTAGCCTGTCCGGGTTAGGTGGGTAAATGGCCTCATTTTTTATTTTTTATGACCTTCTGGTGAATTGGACTTCTTGAGGTCTCTTTGCTATACTATGACTGGGTCGGTTGATCAAGGTGCAGCATCCTGTTGGCATGTTTGCCGCCAAGATGACGCGCATGTACCGCCCGTTCCAGACCGCCCTGGTTTATTGAGCAGATACGTTGGATGATGGGATGAGCAATAGGAGGTGAGATGTGGCCCGCTTGATGCGTTGTCTCTATTGTGGATTGCTACAGGATGAACCGCCGGGGGTCAAGACCTGCGTCCGTTGCGGTGGGGAGTTGACTTTCGAGCAAAAGCCAACCGCCCGCTCTTACGTCCAGGTGCAGATGGAACTGGATCAAATCAACGCGCCGGCCGGGCAAATCGTCGACCGGCACCTCGTCGTGACGATCCAGACCCCGACTCAGACGCCCCAGGATGAGGCTGCGCCCACCGAGATCGGCCGCGAGCCTCTGAGCTTCACGGCGGTTTTGGATGTCTCCGGCTCGATGCGGGGGAAGAAAATCGCGTCGGCCAAGGAGGCGGTGCGGCAGGCGATACAGTGCTTGCACGACGGTGATGTGTTCGCTCTCGTCACTTTCGCCGACGAGGTGCGCACCGTCTTTAAGCCGGAGCGGATAGATGGTCGGTTGCGGCAACGGGTGTTGGACGCCTTGCAAAGTGTCCAGGCCGGAGGGCGAACCGCCCTTTGCGGCGGGCTGGAGGCGGGCGTTGCGGCCGCTCGCACCCAATCCCAGGAGACAAACTTGGTGCTCTTGCTCAGCGACGGGCAGGCCAACGTGGGCGAGACCGATTTGGAACAGGTCGGTTCGCGCGCCCTGAAGGCCCAACGGGCGGGCGTCACCGTCTCGACGCTGGGCGTCGGTCGGGATTATAATGAGGCGTTGATGGTCGAGATCGCTATCCAGGGTGGGGGGCGTTTCTACCACGTGTTGCAGGCCGAGCAGATCGCGCCCTACGTCACCGGCGAGTTGGGCGAGGTGAGCGCGCTGGCTGCGCGGAACGCCCGCCTATCCCTGACGTTGCCTGGCGGGACCGGCATACAACCGTTCTCGGCGGCTTACACCGTCGAAGAAGACGGCGTTCATCTGGGCGACATTCCCATTGACACCCGACTCGAAATCATTTTGCGCCTGCTATTGCCGCCGCAACCGGCGGGCGCCCGGTTGCCCATCAAGGGGCGCTTTCGCTATCGCTCGCCAGCGGGCAACGAGCTTTCCGCCGATCTCAACCTGGTGACGGTGCGCTTCGTCGAGCCAGCCGCCTTCGATCGCCGGGCCAGCGCCGTGGGGCCGGTCGTCGAGCGGGTGTTGGAGCAGATGAAGGCGCGTGGTGTGCTGGGATCGGTGCGGGCGGCCGCCGTGCAGGGCCGGCAGGCGGCCGACGATCAAGCCCGGATGAACCGCCAGGAATTGACTCATTACGCCTCCCTGTTGGGCGACGAGGCGGCCGAACGGACGGCGGAGGAACATCGCGACCTGTTCGCGGCGATGGCGACCGCCCCCGACGTGAGCAAGCGCGCCGTTCACCAGGCGTACAGCCGCCAGCGGAGCACGAAATCGTTTGACAAGGATTAGGTTGAGGGGGGCGATGTTGAAGTTGAAGGGCGCGTGCGCTGTGATGGGCTTGTTAGGGATGTGCTTGGTCATCGGCGGTTATTTCGGACCCTGGATTTCTCACGAATCCACGGCCCTGGTTGTGACGGGGTTTGAGTTGGCTGAGTTTGCCAAGTTCTTTCCGCAGGCGCAATCTGTGTTGCTCGTGCGCGCCTTTTTCTACCTGCCGCTCGTCGGAGGGGTGATTTTACTCTCGTTCTTCGCGGGGCGCGCGCGTAACCGCTTGTTGCGGTGGGTGGTCGCTGTGGGCGGCAGTCTGTTTCTGTTGATTATGTTGACGCCCTATTCTGTCGTTGAGGGCGCGCGCCACGCCCTGCCGGCCGGCGCGCCGTTTGTTCCCGATCTCCCATACACCCGACAGTTGATCCTACTTGCGGCGGGAATGCTCCTCACGCTGTTAGGGCCGCTTGCCGGGTCGCTGCCGAGGCGCACACGTTCAGTTCTGGCGGTTGCGCTGGTCTTGGTCAGCGCGATTCCGGCGTTGTACCAGTTCCTGCGCTTCCGTCCATTGGTTTCTGCGTTGTACGGGACGCCGGTCGGTATAGGGTGGGGCGTGGCGGTCTGCGCCATAGGATTTGCGTTGCTCCTGCTCAGCGGCGTCAGCCTGCAAC
>DAOTUC010000108.1:0-29201 GCA_034437315.1 Anaerolineae bacterium | reverse complement strand
GTCCTGGTGGAGGGGAAGGACGCGCGCAAGGGTCGCTGGCGGGGACGCACCCGGACCGACAAGCTGGTCTATTTTGAAAGCGCGGAACGGGATTGGCGCGGGCGATTAGCCCCGGTGCGCATCACGTGGACCGGCCCTTGGTCGCTGATCGGCGAGATCGACCCTCGACGTGGAGGAAACCCCAGCTAGCGGGGATGACAAAAGAGAGCGCCGAGTTGATTATGATTTTTTCAGGTCATGGCGAGCGATCCCGTTTTCTGCGCCGATTCCGCCGCTGGGCGCCCCGCCTGGCGCTGGCGCTGCTACTCCTTCTCCTTTGCGCCATTCGCCCGCCCGGCATCCAGGTGATCCTCGACCCGCCCCAACAAGTCTCCACCACCAACCCCATCGCCGGCGTCCACACCCGCCTGACCGACGAGGTGGAAGAATGGAAAATCCAGCGCACGCTCCAGATGGTCCGCCAGATGGGCGCGCCGTGGGTGGTCGAGTACTTCCCCTGGCCCTACATCGAGCCGGTCGAAGGGAAGTTCAACTGGGACCACGCCGACACCGTGATCAAGCACGCCGAGAACCAGGGTTTGACGGTGATCGCCCGCCTGGGTTGGACGCCGGCATGGGCGCGCCCGGAACCCCAGGAACAGAAGACGACCCACACCTACCTGGACGCCGCGCATTATGACGATTTCGCCCGCTTCACAGCCGCCTTCGCCGCCCGTTACCGGGACAGCGTCGATCACGTCATCGTGTGGAACGAGCCGAACCTCAGTTTCGAGTGGGGCTACCGGCCGGTCGACCCGGAGGGTTACGCCGATCTGTTGAAAGCGGTCTACGCCCCCGCCCACGAGGCCAATCCAGACATCGTCATCCTGGGCGGCGCGCTGGCCCCCACGCTGGAACCGGAGGGCAGCGCCGTGGGGTTAAATGATTTGATCTACTTGGACCGCATGTACCGGGCCGGCGCCGCGCCCTATTTCGACGCTTTAGCCGCTCACGCCTACGGGCTGACCGCGCCCGCCGACGCGCCGCCGGGGCCAGAGCGGATCAACTTCCGGCGCGTCGAGTTGTTGCACGCGGTGATGGCGGCCCACGGCGACGGCGACAAGCCGGTCTACGTCACCGAGGCCGGTTGGAACGATCACCCGCGCTGGGTCAACGCCGTCCGCCCGGCCGAGCGCATCGCCTACACCATCGGCGCCTACGAATGGGCGCGCGAGAACTGGCCCTGGTGCCGCAGTGTCGCGATATGGGCCTTCCGCTACCCCAAATCGACCTACAGTTATCACGATTATTACACCTTCGTGACCGCCAATTTCGAGCCCAAGGTCATCTACCAGGAAATCCAGGCCTACACCCGCCCGACGCCGTCCGAATAATTGCGCCCCCACCCCGGACGTGATACAATAGAGTGACGAATAACGAATGACGAACGACGAATAGTGAATGGTGAACGAGCGAATTGGGAAGCGGCATGGCCCCCTTCCCCTATGCTGCTGGTCAATGATTATGAGTGGAGATCGCCGGTATACATTCGCGCAAATAGGCGCGTAGGAGAGAGACTTGCTTCGCAACCTCTGGTTTTGGATCGCCATCGGCCTGATCGCCATTGGCGTCTTCTTGACGATCGTTTTGGACGTGTTTTATTGGCTGTTAGCCGCCTTCATAGCCGCCTGTATCATACTGATCGCCGTTTTCCTCTCCGCCGCCTACAACGTCGGACGGGCGGAAGCGCCCCAGTTACCGGCGTTGAAACAAGCGTCCAGAGAAGAACGCATCCCGCTGATTTATGATTGCGACGTGACGATGGGGCTGCCCTTCCGGGACGTTTGCGATGGCATGGCGCTGTGCTACGTCCTGGGCGAACCGCGGCTCGACCTACACCTGATCACGACCACCTACGGCAACAGCGCGGTCCGTTGGACGACCCGCACAGCCCGCCGCCTGTTGCAGGCGTTACACCAGGATGACGTCCCCGTGATCCCCGGCGCATCCAATCCCGCCGAGGCGGCGGAGAGCAACGAGGCCGCCCGACATCTGCAGGAGATCGTCGATACACACCGCAACCGTATCACCCTCATCGCCACCGGCAGCTTGACGAATCTCAGGCACGCGGTCGCGCTGGATGAACATTTCTTCAAGAAACTGGACGCGCTCTACCTATTCGGCGGGCTGACCCGGCGATTGCTCTGGAACGAACGGCTGCTGGACGAACGCAACTTCTCCCTCGACCCCGAGGCCGCCTATCTCGCCATTCACGCAGACTGCCCGGTGACGATGGTCACCGGGCGCGTCGGCCTGACGGCTATCTTTCGCAGCCCACAGTACGCCCAACTCCAGGCGCTCGACGATCCCGTCTCCCAGCTCATCGCCCGCAAGATGCGCTTCTGGTTCGCCCTCATGCGATTGTGGTTCCATGACGATGGCTTCGGCCTATGGGACGCCCTGCCTACCCTGTCCCTGACCCATCCCGACCTCTTCGAGGCGCAACAGGTGTACGTCACATCCACCCGCGATGACCTGGCAAGGGGTCGCCTGTACGTCGATCCCAGCCAATACGGGCCGATCACGCTGGTGACCGGCGTGCGGGATTTCGATCAATTGATGATGGCCCAATTCGCCGCCTGGCGCAGGCTTGGCGAAAGCGTAAGCGCCGAACGAGCGCGTGCGTCACAAGAAAGGAACGCTAAACTATGACCCGTATCATCCTCGTGCGCCACGGACAGACTGTGTGGAACAAGGAAGCGCGCTTTCGGGGGCAAGCCGACGTTCCATTGAACGATTTCGGCCTTCGGCAGGCGGAGATCACCGGTCGTTACGTCGCCTCTCGTTGGCCGGTCGTCGCCGTCTACGCCAGCCCGCTAAAACGCACGATGCAGACGGCCGAGGTGATCGCGGCGGCCCAGGGATTGGCCGCTCAGCCCTTCGACGGCCTGCTCGACGTCAATTTCGGTCAATGGCAGGGCGAATTGAGCGACGAAATCGCCCGGCGCTACCCGGAGGATTTCCAGCGGTGGCTCGACGCGCCGCACACGCTCCGCTTTCCCGACGGGGAAACGCTGGACGAAGTGGAAGTGCGCGTCAAAACCGGACTGGACGAAATCGTCGCCCGCCATCCCGACGACGCCGTCGCCCTGGTATCCCACACCGTCGCCAACCGGGTGCTGCTCCTATCGGTTATCGGCCTGGGCAATGAGCATTTCTGGCGCTTGGGGCAAGGGACCTGCGCGGTCAACGTGTTCGATGTGCTGGATGATGGGCGCGTGATCATCCAACTCATCAACGACGACAGTCACCTGATACATTTGACGAATCAGCGAGTAGAATCATTAAGAAGAAAAGGGGCACAAGGATGAACAATCGCGACGCGCTACGTCAACTTTCCAAGGATCAGTTGATCGATTTATTGGAGGATGCAGCCAAGAATTGGCTGGCTCACGACGGTTTGTGGTTCCTGGCGGCCGAGGAGAAATTCGACATGGAGACCGCCATCGCGCTGGACAAACGGGCCTGGGAGCAATTCACCGTCATCGAGGCAAAACGCATGATGCGCCGCCTGAACATCGAGCCGGGCGGCGGCCTTCCAGCCCTGAAAAAGGCGTTGCAGTTTCGCCTCTACGCCCACATCAACGTGCAAGAGATCCTCGATGTGGACGAACACACGTTCATCTTCCGGATGAACAGGTGCCGCGTACAGACCGCTCGCCAGCGCAAGGGGCTGCCCGATTTCCCCTGCAAACCGGTGGGCCTGGTGGAATACGCCAACTTCGCCGCGACCATAGACCCCCGCATCCGCACCCACTGCATCGCTTGCCCGCCCGATCCCCATCCCGACAATTACTGGTGCGCCTGGGAGTTCACGCTGGCGGAACCTGACACCGATTAATCAGACCGGCGACAGTTGCGCCCCAACATAGTTTCACGAGCCCTTCGATTCCACCCGGGCTATGAAGCGTTCTTCGTCGATGATAAACCGTTCGTGGACGGCCTGACCGATCTGTTCTTCCTCGTCCCAGGCCTCGATTTGAAACACGAGCCGGCGACCATCGACCTCGGTCAGTTCGGCTACGGCGCGGACGCGCATGCCGATAGGCGTGGCGGCGAGATGACGCACATCAATACGACCGCCCACCGACGTTTGACCCGCATCCAAACGCCCTTTCAACGCTTCAACAGCTGCGCCCTCCATCAGACCCACCAGGGCTGGCGTGCTGAAAACGGGAACCAGTCCACTGCCCCATTGGGCGGCGGTGTCCGCCTCACGCGCGACCCTCTCCAATTCACCTGTCAATCCAGAAATTATACGCATCGTATCACCCTCCAACCTGATCCCACTTGTTTATAGGTACAGTATCACCAGGTACAAGCAATAGACGTCAAACACGATCATCCCGGCGAAGAACGCGCCTATTGCGACCGGGCGAATGCGCCGGGGCGCCAGTTGCGCCCATTGCTCAATCCCCAGCGCGGCGACCAGCCCGATGGGGATGAGCGCCGGGTAGAGATAGCGCCCCTGGTGTTGGACGAACAGCAGATTGTACCCCAGGAAACTCGCCGCGACGAATCCCGTCCAAATCACAAGCAGCCCCAGGCCGATTCGCTGGCGTGCCTCCAGACACGCGCGACGGTCGAAAAGCCGCCAGATGCACCCGACGACCAGGGCCGCCGAGAGCAGCGCCAGCCCCTGGTAAAAACGACCCGGCAACACCACCTTCATCCATCCGAATTGCCCCCAGAAGCTCTGAAAAGTCGTGCGGACCAGGCGGACGAGCAGCCCCACCCACCCGTAAAGGGCCAGCCATTCGACGGAACGGGGTTGCCCGACGACGACCGCGTTATGCCGGGCAATGCCGGTGGGATCCGTCCAGCCATAGATCAGCAGGTTGCGCGCGAACCAGGGGCCGGTGATCAGGATCGCCGGCGCGAGCATCCAGGCCCATTGCTTCACCGCCCAGCGAAACGTTCGCTTCTCCCGACGTTGCCGGACGACGACAGCTATGATTGTCAGGCCGACCAACGGATACGCAGTCGTCTTGGTCAACAGCGCCGCCGCCAGGAGTAACCCGATGGACCACGGACGGGGCCGCTTCCGCTCCCGCCCCTCGCACACGTAGGCGAGCAAGGCCCACAGCGCGGCCCCGACAATGAGCTCCGCCAGGGCGTCGTTTTGCACCCCGGACATCATCGCCAGGCGCTGGGGGATGACGGCGATAAAGGCCGCCGTCCACAGGGCCAACCACGGGCGGGTGGGAAAGATGACGCGGACTGTCTTGAACGCCATCAGCAAGACGCCGGCGCCCAACAGCACTGAAAACAGGCGTAGGGGCCATAAAGCGCCGTCGAAGAGCCAATAGACCGGCGTCGCCAGCAGGTAATAGAGCGGCGGCTGGTGATCCTCGTACGCCAACGATTCGACCGACAGTTCCGGCGGAAAATCCCGGCTGGTGAGTTCGCTCAACAGCTCTTGGTCGTAATCCCCCGGCTCTATCACCGGGAAAACGCGTCCTTCGGCCAGAGCGCGAACGTAGTTATAGTGGGCCGGTTCATCGGGCGTCTGCCAGGTCGGAGTGAAAGCGGCGTAGAATGCAGCGACGACGAGATAGACGAGCAGAATAACGAACAGAACGACGCGCAACCATCGTTGAACAACGAATTGTTTGGAATGCATGGCGCTATTTTACCCCATTGAAGCCGATTGGCAAATTGACGCATAGCGTATCTTGCCCACAGACGCTATTTAAGGTAGAATCAAGCTGCCCGACACTTTCACCTCTAAACCTCCCGCAGGTTGGGAGACTGACAGTGAACGGGTAGGGGTTGAAAGAACTGTGTAGCGTTGACCGGGCCTGAGACCCGGCGCTTTTAAAATAAGGAGGCATGCCGATGCAATACGAGGTAAAAGGTTCGTTTTTACAGACCGTAGATGTCCACCTAAACGCCGGGGAGTCAGTCTACACCGAATCCGGCGGCATGGCGTGGATGAAGGGCGATATCGAGATGAAGACCAATACCAAGGGCGGCCTGATGGCCGGTTTGGGCCGGAAACTGGCGGGCGAGTCGTTCTTTATGACGACCTACACCTGCCGCAGCGGGCAAGGCCTGGTCGTCTTCACCCCCGAAGCGCCGGGCAAAGTGCTCGACTTTCAACTCGCGGCCGGCCAAACCCTCATTTGCCAGAAAGACGCCTTTATGTTCGCCGAGGAATCGGTGAAGCTGGAGACAGCGTTCCGCAAGAAGTTGGGAGCCGGGGTGTTCGGCGGCGAGGGATTCATCTTGCAGAAGGTCACCGGCCCCGGCGCGGTCTTCCTGGAAATCCCCGGCGAGGTGCGAGAATACGAGTTGACGACCGGCGAGGTCATGCAGGTCGATCCAGGACACATCGCGCTATTCGAGCCGACGGTGGATTACGACATCAAGACAGTCAAGGGGGTCGCCAACGTCCTCTTCTCCGGCGAAGGGCTATTCCTGGCTACGCTGAAGGGACCGGGGCATATCTGGCTGCAAAGCTTGCCGCTGGCTAACCTGGCGAGCAAATTGGCCCGCTACATGCCCACCAAGAGCGGTTAGCGCGGCCCATTGCCGGGGCCTTTTTCTCATCTACACGCCATCTGTGGATTGGACGCTGGCGATGAGCGCTTGCCCCAGCGCGATACAAGCGTCGTTGGGCGGCGTCAGGCGATGGACGTACACGGTGAAACCGGCCTCTTCCAGCAGCGGGACCGTTTTCCGCAGCAACGTCACGTTCTGGAACACGCCGCCCGAAAGCGCGACCGCTTCCAACCCGGTCTCTTCGCGCAGGCGACGGCAGACGTCGCGGATCATCAGCGCCAGGCCATTGTGAAATTTGGCCGCGATCACCCCGGCCGGCGCGCCGGCCCGCACGTCGGCGACCACGGCGCGGATGACCGGGGACACATCGACCGCCGGGCCGTTCACGTCGAAAGCGTAGGCCGCCTCTACCCCCTCCGCCGCCAGCGCTTCCAATTCGATAGCCGCCTGGGCCTCGTAATTGATCGCCTGTCGCACGCCAGCCAAAGCGGACACAGCATCGAAGAGCCGGCCGACGCTTGACGTGGGCGTGACGTGCAGACCCCGCTCAAGCTGCTGGGCCAGAACCCGCCGTTCGGCGGCGGGAGCGGCGACCACGGGCGGCAGATCGTCCGCCCAGGCGACGCCCGCGGCCCACAGGTAGGCCAGCGCGATGCGATAGGGCCGGCGAATGGCGGCGTCGCCGCCGGGCAGCGGCGCGTAGGCCAGATGTGCGGCGCGGCGGAAGGTCGCGTAATCGGCGACGAGGAACTCCCCGCCCCAGATGGCGCCGTCGCTACCGTAGCCGGTGCCGTCCAAGGTCACACCGATGACAGGCCGCTCGCCGGCGAGGGCGTGCTCGGCCATACAGGCGGCGATGTGGGCGTGATGGTGCTGGACCTGCACCAGGCGAATGGACGATTTCCGCCGGTCGGCATGGGCGCGGGCCCAGCGCGTCACCAGATAGCCGGGGTGCATATCGCAAGCGATGATCGCCGGCTCAATGCGGAAAGTGCGCGCCAGTTGCTCCACCATCTGCTCGAAGAAGCGCAGCGTCTCGTAATTCTCCATATCGCCGATGTGCTGGCTGAGGAAGGCGTAACGCTCGCGGGTGAGGCAAAAGGTGTTCTTCAACTCCGCCCCTACGGCCAACGTCTGCTCAACCGCGAAAGGCAGGTGGATCGGGTAAGGGGCGTAACCCCGCGAGCGGCGCACAGGGAGCTCGGCCTCGTTGAAGATTCGCGTCACGCTGTCGTCGCAACGGGCGTGAATCTCCCGATCGTGGAACAAGAAGGCGTCGGCCAGAGCGCCCAACCGGTCCAGCGCCTCCTCGTTGCTCATCGCGATCGGTTCCTCGGAATAATTGCCGGAGGTCATCACCAGGGCGATGGGAAAATCACCCGCTTCGAGCAACAGGTAATGGAGCGGCGTATAGGGCAACATCACGCCCAAGTGATCGTTGCCGGGCGCGACCAGGTCGGAGATGGACGTATCGGACGTATCGGAACGACGGCGCAGCAGAACAATGGGCCGTTCGCGGGAAGTGAGGAGCGCCCGCTCATCAGCGTCAACCACGCAGATGCGCTCGACCGCATCTATATCGAAAGTCATAAGCGCGAACGGCTTATCGACGCGGCCTTTGCGCCGGCGCAGACGGGCGACCGCCTCGTGGTTTGTGGCGTTGCAGGCCAGGTGAAAGCCCCCCAGCCCCTTGATGGCGACGACGCGGCCCTCGACCAATAATTGGCGCGTCGCCTGGATCGCAGCGTCCGCGAAGGCGACCGGCGATGAGTTATCGCCGTGATATTGTAGCCAGACGCGCGGCCCGCAGACAGGGCAAGCGTTGGGTTGAGCGTGGAAACGCCGGTCGGTGGGATCGTCGTACTCGGCTTGACAATCGGGGCACATCGGGAAAGGCGCCATCGTCGTTTTCGGCCGGTCGTAGGGGATGTCCTGGATGATGGTGAAGCGGGGGCCGCAGTTGATGCAATTGATAAAGGGATAGCGATAACGCCGGTCGGCGGGATCGAAAAGCTCGCGCAGGCAATCCTCGCAGGTGCAGATATCGGGCGAGATCGGTTGGAAATCACCCGCGCGGGCCTCAGAATGCCGGATACCAAAGCGCCCGGCCTCCGGCAGGTCAACGTCGGCCGGCGGAATCGGTTCGACATCAATCTGCTCAATGCGGGAGAGAGGCGGCGCTTCCGACGCCAGGCGCTCGACGAAGGAGGCCAGCGCGTCCTCCGGCCCCACGACCTCAATCTCCACCCCGGCGGAACTATTCAACACCCAGCCGGAAAGCGCCAGGTCGGTCGCCAGGTTGTAGACGAAGGGCCGAAATCCCACCCCCTGCACGACGCCGGTGATGTGAATGTAGCGCGCTGAAGTGGAAAATTCCTTGTCCTGTGTGCTCGTGGATTGTTCAGTTTTCATAACCGAGTTATTTTAACACCGACTGGATGAGGTGTCCAGTAGACTTCTGTTCAAATCACGATAAACTAACGACGTGTGACGAATATCGCGTGACGAATGACGAGCGACAAATGACGTGCGACAAATAATGAGGACCCATCAATGAACAAAAATTGGATCGAACCACAACCCGTTCACGTCCCAGAACCACTCCGGGCGGCCATTGACGGTCACCCGCTGATAGCGCAGACGCTGGCCCGGCGGGGTTTCGCCGACATTGAGATAGCCCGCGCCTTTCTCGACCCCGAATTCTACCGCCCGGCGCCCGCCGCCGCCCTGCCAGATGCGGAGAGAGCGGCCGAGCGCATTGAGCGGGCTATCCGGCAGGGAGAGGCAATCTGCGTGTGGGGGGATTTTGACGTCGACGGGCAGACATCGACCACCATCCTGGTCTCCACGTTGCGCGACCTGGGGGGCGACGTGCGCTATCACATCCCCCACCGCCAGCGGGAATCCCACGGCGTCAATCTACCGGCGCTCAAGCAGATTCTATCTGAGGGAGTCGACCTGGTGGTGACGTGCGACACCGGCGTGACTGCCCACGAGCCCATCATCTACGCCCAATCACAGGGCGTGGACGTGGTCGTCACCGATCATCACGACCTGCCGCCCGCGCTGCCCCGCGCCTTCTCGGTGACCGACCCCAAGCTATTGCCCGCAACCCACCCCCTGCGCGAGTTGCCCGGCGTCGGCGTGGCCTACAAGCTGGCCCAGTTGCTCTACGAGCGGGCCGGTCGGCCGGCGGACGCGACCCGTCATCTGGACCTGGTCGCGCTGGGCATCGTAGCCGACGTGGCGACCCAGGCGGGCGACGTGCGCTATCTGCTCCAGCGGGGGCTGGAAGTCTTGCGCCGGACCGAACGGCTCGGTCTGCGGGCGCTGATAGAAATCGCCGACCTCAACCCCGCCAACCTGACCGAGGAACACATCGGTTTTGAGCTGGCGCCCCGGCTCAACGCCTTGGGCCGGCTGGACGACGCCACCGCCGCCGTCGAGTTCCTCACGACCGACGATCCCACCCGCGCCCGCATCCTGGCGACCGAGTTGGACGGCTTGAACACTCAGCGGAAACTGTTGTGCAACCAGGTGACCCAGGCCGCCCTGTCCCAGATCGAGCGGGAGCCCGCGCTTCTGGAACACGCGGGGCTGGTGCTGAGCCATCCCTCATGGCCGGGGGGCGTGATCGGCATCGTCGCCGGGCGCCTGGCCGAACGCTTCCACAAGCCGACGATCCTGCTGACGACGCCGGAGGGAGAAATGGCCCGCGGATCGGCCCGCTCCGTCGAAGGGTGCGACATCCACGCCGCCATCGCCGCCCAGCGGGACGTGCTAGGCCGCTTCGGCGGTCATCCAATGGCGGCCGGCCTGAGCATCGAAGCGGAGCGCATCCCAGAATTTCGCCGCGCTCTCTCGCGCACGATCCTGGAGATGTGCGGCGAGCTGGACGAGGCGACCCCGCTGCAAATCGACGGTTACCTGCCGCTGGCGGACATCTCGCTGGACCTGGTGGCTCAATTGGAGCGGTTAGCGCCCTTCGGGCCAGGCAACCCGCCGTTGACGTTGGCGACCCGCCACGTAACGTTGAACAGCCACACCATCATCGGGCGAACGCGTGAACACTTGAAACTGACCATTGAGGATGAGACAGGAACCATTCAGCAGGCGCTGTGGTGGCGCGGGGCCGGTCAGCCGCTGCCCCAGGGGCCCTTCGATATGGCCTACACCGTCCGGGCCAACGATTATCGCGGGCAACGACAGGTACAGATCGAGTGGGTGGACGCCCGCTTGCTACCGTCCGCCGTTGAGGAACTCCGCCCGGCGGAGGCGAAAATTCGCGTCGTCGATTACCGGCAGGCGCCATACCCCCAGAAGAGGCTGGAGGATCTACGGCGACAGGGCCAGATCCTCGTGTGGAGCGAGGCGGGCCATCGGGCCGAGGTCGCGGGACAGGACCGGCGGCGCTTGCAGCCCACGGATGCACTGGCGATCTGGACAACGCCGCCCGGCCCGGTCGAATTGGGGGCCGCCCTGGATGCAGTCAACCCCGGCGCCGTCTATCTCTTTGGCCTCGATCCCGGGCTCGACGATCCGGAGCGTTTCCTCCAACGCCTGAGCGGGCTGGTCAAGCGGGCGATAAATACCGAGGGAGGCGCGGCGACGATTTCGACGCTGGCGGCCGCCACGGCGCAGCGGGAGGCGAGCGTGCGCGCCGGGCTGGCCTGGCTGGAGGCCAAGGGATATATCTCGGCGCGAGCGGACGAGGCTGAAGAGGCTGAAGACGACGTACTTCACCTGGCGGCGGGCGACCCGGCGGCCGGCGTAGACGCGGAGGCGGCCCGCGCGCTGCGCCGCCTCAAGTCGCTGCTGGAGGAGACGGCGGCCTATCGCCGCTATTTCGCGCGGGCCGACGGGGAGACGCTCGTCATTTCCTGAAAATGGAGGAGACGTTGACCTATCGTATGGTAAGCGTAGGGTTAGCGTGGGCTTTCCGTCAAGTTAAGCGGGCGGATATGTGCTATAGTGTAGGCGAAGTTAGGGACAATTCTCTTCTTCTCCTCCTTTGGTGAGGGCCGGGGGATGGCGACCCCCGGCTCTCTACGTATAACAGGGCCGGCAGGCGAAAGCTTGCCGGCCTTTTTTACGTCTTGAGAGTGTCTCAAATAATTGCTCTAGCCACCGTACCGAGGGCGCTAATCGGCCCGAGGACGGGCCTCCGAGCGAATTTTTTAATCGTCTCGGAATTGGAAGCGCTATTGACTCATCAAAAAATTCTCAAACTCGCGGTAGAGCCCTTGGCACGTCAACCACCCGAACTCCAGGGCCGGCCTCGCCATAGCCAGACACATCATCACGATGCTTAGCGCCAGGATCAGCAAGCCAAGACCGATGGCCAGCCGAGCTCTCTTTTCCATCTCCGGCGTCGTGGCTTCCTTGAGCGCCCGGTAACCCAGAAACAGCCCGATGACAGCGCCTATCACGGGAAAGATCGCATTGCCCACCAACGAGGCAATGACGCTGATCACCGCCGGGTCGAGTTTGGAGGAACCGGTCACTTTTCCCACGAGAACCCGGCCGCAGTTGTTGCAAAACTGATCGCCGAACGCGTTCTCGTGTCCGCAACGGGGACACTTGACCGGCGGCGGGGCTGCCTCGCGGGGAAGTGGAGGCGGTGGAGACGGTTGAGACGATGTGGATAGACAGGCGCCGCAGTAGGTACACCGATACCTGGCGACGTCGACTTGTTCGAAATCGGTGCTGGCACAGTTGGGGCACCGCAATTCAGAATAAGTCTCTGGCTTCAATTGAGGCTCCTTACTTTCTCCCGGTCACGATGGCTTTCTGGCGCATTTTCCCCTTGAGGCTTTTCTCCACGAAGATGCTCTCCCCGCTCCAGGGATCCCGTTCGGTGTAATACATCAGGGTCGAATAGGTCGAGGGGGTAGGCGTGAAGATTTGCACCTGCTCCGGGCGAATGTCCAACGCCTGGCGAGTGAATTGCCGCATGTGGCGCATATCCGCCTCCGTACAACCGGGGTGCGCGGCGATCAGGTAATAGGTGAGAAACTGTTCCTTCCCGGCGGCCTGGGTGTATTGGTAGAACGCATCCTTGAAACGGAGCAACTCATCAGTTCCCGGTTTGCCCATCAGGCGCAGCACGCGCTTCTCGGTATGCTCCGGCGCGATCTTCATCTGGCCCGAGACGTGGTGTTGGACGATTTCCTGGAGATACCGTTTGCCCCGCTTACGGTCGGCCAACGCCAGGTCGTGGCGGACGCCGGAACGGACAAAGACCTTTTTGACGCCTTTGATCCGCCGCAGACGCTGCAACAGCGAGAGTTGTCGCCGGTGATCGGGGTTGAGCCGCCGGCACACACGGGGGTAGAGACAACGCCGGTCCGCACACACACCCTGTTCGAGCTTCTTCTGACATTCAAAGCCGTACATATTGGCGGTGGGGCCGCCCACATCCTGGATGTAGCCCTTGAAATCGGGCAGCCGGGTCAGCAGCCGCGCCTCCTCCACGACCGACGCCTGGCTGCGCCAACGGACAGTGCGCCCCTGGTGGACGGCGATGGAACAGAAGTTGCACTCGCCGTAACAACCGCGATGGGCGGCGATGGAAAATTTGATCGTCTCCAGCGCCCTCACATCCCCCTGGCGGGCGTAATAGGGATGCTGTGCGCGCTGATAGTCCAACCGATGCACCGCGTCCAACTCATTCTGGGTCAGGTAGGAGGCGGGCGGATTCTGTACCAGGTAGCGGGTGTCCTGTCGCTGATACAATCCCTGGGCAGTGCGGGGATCATTGTTCTGGTAGAAGGTGTGGAACATCTCGGTGAAGGCTTGCTTATCCCGCTTGACGCTCTGATAATCGGGCAGCTCCAGATAACCGGCCTTTTTCTCGTGCGCGATGTAACAGACGCCCGGCAGGTCCTCGACTGCCTCGTCGACCGTTGCGTCCCGCTCCAATCGTCGGGCTAATTCGACCACCGTTTTCTCTCCCATGCCGTAGACGATGAGGTCCGCCTTGGCATCGAACAGGATGGAGCGCCGCACGCTATCTGACCAGTAATCGTAATGGGCCACGCGGCGCAGGCTGGCCTCGACCCCGCCCAACACGATAGGCCGGGTGTCCTTGAAATAGCGCTTGATCAGGTTGGTATACACGATCACGGCCCGGTCGGGGCGACGCTCGTTGCGCCCGCCGGGCGTCATATCGTCGCGCCGCTTTGGCTTCTTGGTAGCGGTATAGTTGGCGACCATCGAGTCGATACAGCCGCCGGTCACACCCCAGAAGAGCCTCGGTTCGCCCAGGCGGACGATGTCCCTGGGCGATCGGACGTCCGGCTGGGCGATGACGCCGACGCGATAACCGGCGTCCGCCAGCACCCGCCCGATGACGGCCACGCCGACGAAGGGGTTGTCGACGTAGCTGTCGCCCGTCACCAGGATGACGTCTAGGCCATCCCAACCGAGTTGTTTCAATTCTTGAAGTGTTGTGGGTAAGAACATAGTTAAGATACGGTCGCGAACAGACATTTGAGATAAGCCGCCTCTTCAAATTCAACGGGATGATCGACGGGATGCCCGGTGCGCGCCTCCTCGCGCAGCGACCGGTCGCCCTGCTGGGCCGCGCGGTGCACGGCGGCGAAGAAGGCCTCGGCGCTGATCCGGCTGGAACAGGAAGCCTGCACCAGCCCGCCGCCACGTTCGAGCACGTCCAATCCCAGGTGGGTGAGCTTCTCGTAGGCCGCGATACCGCTCTCGACGTGGGCCGCTTGCTGGGCGAAGGAGGGCGGATCGATGATAATGAGGTCGAAGCGGCGGCCCTCCCGCGCCATTCGGGCCAGCGCCTCGAAAGCGTCCCCGGCGACTGTCTCGTGGCGGGCGGCCGCGACGGCCGGGTGTTCCCGGTTGAGGGCGAAATTTCGCTCGGCCGCGCGCAACGCCGGCCGGCTGGCGTCGAGGCTGACGACGGATCGCGCGCCGCCCCATGCGGCGTAGACGGAGAATCCGCCGGTGTAGGCAAAGACGTCGAGCACGCGCTTGTTGGTCGAACGGGCCGCCGCCCGCGCCCGGTTCTCCCGCTGATCGAGGAAGAAGCCAGTCTTCTGCCCGTGGATCAGGTCCGCCTCGAAACGGAGGCCGTTTTCGCGGAAAATCACGCGCAGGCCGGGCGACTGATCGCTGTCCGGCGGGCGTCCGCTCAAAATCGCGCCGTCTTCCAGGCCGTACAAATGGCGAGGATGCGCCTGCAACGCGCGTCCCAGGCGCAAGACGGCCCGCCGATGCGGTTGAACGCGCGCCAGCGCCGCCAGCACGTCCGGCAGATGGGGAATCCAGGCGGCGGTGTAGAGTTTGAACACCAGCGTCTGCGTGTAGCGGTCGATGACCATGCCGGGGAAACAATCGTTTGCGCCGTGGACCAGGCGATAGCCGGTGGCGTCCGCCGACGCGAGCCCGGCCCGGCGCTGGATCGCCGCCGCCAACTTGTCCCGGAACCAATCGCGGCCGATGGGGGCCGACTTGCCATGCTGTAACACGCGCACGCGGATGGTCGACAGCGGATCGTACACCCCCACCGCCAGGAAGCGGTCTTGGTGGTCGAAGATGACGGCCAAATCGCCGGGCTTCCCCTCCCGCTTCTGCCGGCGAATGGACGACTCGAACAACCAGGGGTGGCCCTGGCGCACGGCCCGTTCCGCCGCCGCCGTGACGTGTAGGGCGATGCGTCGCTCGGATGGCCTGGGGATGCCGGATAGATCGGCGGCTGACGGCGTCATGACCTGCTTCGGCGCTTCAAATCACGGAGCCGTCGGGGATGATCCCGTTTTTGGGAACGACGACGACGCCGCCTCGAATGGTGTAAGTCGCCTCCGGATGCTTGCCGCCAGTCTCGATTTTCTCGTCGATCTTCTCCACGTCGGGATCGTGAGGACGGATGATGACCCCTTCACCGATGCGCACGTTCTTATCGAGAATGGCGCCCTCGATAGAACAGCCGCGCCCAATCCCGATGTCGGGTCGTCCCAACGTGCGATTTCGCGCCTTCTGTTCCGCCGTCTCGTAGAAATCAGCGCCCATCATGACGGTGCGCGCGATGCGGGTCTCCGGCCTGACTTTGCTGCGCAGGCCGATCACCGATTCGTGGATGTCGGATTGCTGGAGGTAACATCCCTCCGCCAGCACCGTCGCCATCAGATCGCACCCATCCGCCCATGAAGCGGGGAGGAAACGAGGCCGGGTGTAGATCGGGTTGACCGGATCATAAAAATCGAAGGGCGGATCGGTGCGTGTGAGGGCCAGATTCGCCTCGTAGAACGCGCGGATGGTGCCGATATCCTCCCAGTATGCATCGAACGGGAAAGCGTAGACGCGAGATTCTTCAATGGCAGCCGGGATGATCTGCTTGCCAAAGTCCTCGGCATCCGACGTGGTCAGGAGTCTTTTCAAGACATCGGCACGGAAGAGGTAGATGCCCATCGATGCCAGATAAGGGCGTTCAGCACCGGGCAAACTTTCTAAACCCGCCAATTCGTCGAGGGGCGGCTTTTCGTGAAAGGACGTGATCTGCCCATCGGCGTTGGTCTTGAGAATGCCGAACCGCGGCGCATCGGCCGCAGCCACCGGTTGGACGGCGATGGTCACGTCGGCCCGTTTCTCACGATGCAGCGCGACGAAATTGCCGTAGTCCATCCGGTAGAGATGGTCACCCGAAAGGATCAACACGTCCTCGACACGGGTGTGCGTGAAACGGGGCAATTGCTTACGCACTGCGTCCGCGGTTCCCTGGTACCAGTCCATGCCGCTGGGCGTCTCCTCGGCCGCCAGGATGTGGACGAAGCCGCCGGAGAACAGGTCGAACTTATACGTCTGGTAGATGTGGCGATGAAGCGACGCCGAGAGAAACTGAGTCAGCACGTAAATCTTGTGGATGCCGGAATTCATACAATTGCTGATAGGAATGTCGATCAGTCGATATTGACCGCCGATGGGTACGGCCGGCTTGGCCCGTAACTTGGTGAGGGGATAGAGACGTGTGCCTTGCCCGCCCCCCAGGATGACGGCCATTACGTCTTGGGTGCTCATTTTTCCTCCTTAAGATCGGTGAATGGTTCGCTGACTCGTTCATTCATTCGCCGGCTCGCTCATTCGCCAGCTCGCTCCAGGATGGCCTGGATGGCGGCGCCGGCGTCGATGAAGCCGCAACCGTAGACGTTGTTGGGCGCGCCGGTCACACCGCCGCAGGCGCAGATGGGATTGACCATCATCGAAGCCAGTGGGTTATCGGGGACCTCGTGTTCGACCGTGCAGACCTCCTCGACCGGCTTGCGCGCGGCGGTCTGGCAGATCAGACGCTCGGTGGCATCGATGTCACCAATCAGGGTTGGGTCCGCTGACCACAACAGCGCCGCCACGCCGGCCACGTGGGGGGCCGCCATCGACGTGCCGCTGCTGTAGGCATACGCCTCGCCGGGCACGGCGGAGCGCACGTAATCGCCGGGCGCGACGACGTCGGGTTTGATCAGGCCGCTGTTCGGGCCGTTGTTCGGGCCGTCGCCCGAAGCATTCACCGGGCCGCGGCTGCTGAAGCCGACGATCACGCCGTTGCTGCTCGTCGCGCCGACGGTGAAGGCGGCGTCGTAGGGCGCGGGGGCGGTATCGGCGCTGCTGCAAGCGGGGCCCTCATTGCCGGCCGCGACGACCATCATCACACCGGCCGCCCGCAGCGCATCGACAGCCGTCTCCAGCGTACCGATCTCACAACCCTCCCAAGTTGGGCAGCCCCAGGAGTTACTGACGATGTGGGGCGCCATCGTCACGTCCCCATCGTGAAAAGGATCGCCGCCGTGGGAATAGGGCGCGATGAAATATTCCATACACTCGGTGTAGGAGGCCGGATTGCCGTATCCGCGCCGCATGTTGCGGCAACCGATCCATTGCGCGCCCGGCGCGACGCCGGTCTGGTTCCCATTGCTGTCGTCGCCGAGGACGGTGCCCATCGTGTGGGTGCCGTGGGAACCGTCGTCAAAGGGAACAGCAGCATCGTCCCAGGCGTCGTGCCAGTTGTAATCGTGCTCGGCGGAGACGCCGTCCCAGCCCCGGTAATGGGGTTGGAGCGCGGGGTGGGTCCAATCGTAACCGGTGTCCTGCCCGGCGACGACGATGCCCTCCCCCGTCGCCCCCAGCGCCCAGGCCTCGTCGGCGCGGATAGCGCTCAGGTTCAGTTGCAGGCCGACCGGCTCGCCAAGGCTAGTGTCGTCCGGCAAGGGGATGGCATAGGGATATTCCCGCGCGTTGGGATTCAGGAGCGCTTGCGCGACGCCGGGCCGGCCCTCGAAACGGCGCATCCGCCAGCGATGACCGTCCACCCGGATCATATTGATCGCGTAATAGGCGCGGTAGGGGAGGCCCAGCTCATCCAGTTCCGCCCGCAGATCTGCCTGGGTGCGCTCGGCTGTCTCGGTCAGCGTGTCGTAGACGTATTGGAGCCGCGCCTCCCGGTCGGCGATGTCGTAGGCGGCGCTCAAATCCGCCTGCTCCTCCAGGACGATCACGAAACCGTCGTTGGAGAAACCCGGATTGCCGGCGAAGACGTATAGCCCCAGCCATACGCCTCCTGCAACCAGAGCGGAAACCACAGAGAGCGTCAAACCCACCGCCGCAGAAACCCTGGCCTTGTCCCGAAGTTGCAACCCTATCTGTCGCCCGCCCCACAGGCCGAGCCCCACAAGCCCGGTGACGACGTGGACGATGGCATAGCTCAAGAGATGTTGGAGTTCCGGGATGCCCTGTTGGGCGAGCACGTCGCGCGGGTCAACGAATAGGCGGGCCGAGGCGCGGCAGCAAAAGGCAAGCAGGATCAGCGGAATGACGCCATTTCCCCGGGCGCGCAATTCGGTCAGGAGGAAAGCCAGCGGCAGGAGATAGACGCCGGTCAGCAATACGCCCCAGTCGCCATTGGGCAGGACACCGCCCATCGTCCCCATCCAGTAGAGGAGGATGACGAGCAAGGCGGCCGCCCAGGGGCGTCTGCCCATCACCTCGTTCAACAGACGAAAGAGGACGCCCCAGTAGATCAACGCCGCGGGCGCAGCCCACGCCAGCGCCTGGAATAGCTGAACCAGGCTGGTGAGGCTATCGCCCAGCGCGCCGGTCACCGTCCACGGCAGGGTGATAAGGGCGGCCGCAGCCAGGGCGATGAAAAGCGTGGATCCGTCGGGGCGAATCAAACCCAACCAACGCCTGGAGGAGCGGCGGGGGACGCCGGCCAGGCGCGGGGCGATCCAGGCGGCGCAAATGGCGTAGGGTATGATCAGCGCCATGTGGAGCGCGTCAGCCCAGGCGCTGGGTCCGTAGAGCGGAGGGCGATTGCTTTCCGGAAAGGGCGCTTGAGCGAGCGCGCCGAGTATGACGTAACCGGAGACGAGGAGAGCGGCGACGGCGACCGCGGACGCCGTTCGCCATCCGGCGCGGCGGCGGGTGAGGAGCGCGATTCCCAGAAAAGGGGGGATGAGCAGCAGTGCGGAGAGCAGGATCGCGAGAACAGAGATGACGCCCCGCCCAAGCGTCTCGCCCAACGTGACGTTGGTCAGCAGGACGACGAGCGGCGGCGCTGCGCCTAGCCATAATAGGACACCCAGAATGATAGCGAGCCTGGCGAATGGACGGCAGCCGGTTCGCCTTGACCGTGTCGCATTATTCATTGATGAATCTCCTGTGATCGCAAATGGAATTTCCCCTTCGTCATAATTTTATTATAGTCGCTCGTGGGAGATACACAAGTGGGCAAGCCGCTAACAAGTGAAGGCCACTTAAAAGCGCGTTTGATTAGACGTCCTACGGTTCCCCTTCATCCGAAAGCCTGTCTGTATCGACTCAATCCACCCGCCCGCAGGTTCAAAAATGACCACAAAACAGGCTCTGTCAGGTAGCGCCAGTACACGTTCGACCCAGGAATCGCCCCCAAACCCGCAAGAGGGTGAGCAGTTATGCTTGTCTTCATTATCCGAGCATGTTAAAATCCCCCGGTGGTACGCGACGTCCAAAAAAAATTTACCAGCAGTCGTCTGGCGCACGAACGTCGAAACCGGCGCGAAATCACCGGAGGTAAAGATGACAGTTGATCAAGGGATTGTCTACGCGGTTATTGTTATGATTCTCCTGCTGCCAGCCTTGACACGCTGGCGCTACGATCTGGTCGCTATGCTGGGGTTGCTCCTGCTCGTCGTCGCGGGGATCATTTCGGCGGAGGAGGCCTTTATCGGCTACGGGCATCCCGCGGTGGTGACGGTGGCGGCGGTGCTGATCTGTAGCCTGGGCTTGCAAAATTCGGGCGTGGTGGATCTCCTGGCCCGCTGGATCTCCGGCGTCGGTGAGAACCTCAGCCTTCAGTTAGCGACGCTTTGCGGCCTGGCGGCGTTGAGTTCAGCCTTTATGAACAACGTGGGCGCGTTGGCCATCTTTATGCCCGTGGCCATTCGGATGGCCCATAAAAGCGAGCGTTCCCCCGCGCTCTACCTGATGCCGCTGGCCTTCAGCGCCCACTTCGGCGGGATGATGACGTTGATCGGCACGCCGCCTAACATCATCATCGCCTCGTTGCGCACCCAGTACGCGGGCGAACCCTTCGGCATGTTCGATTTCGCTCCCCTGGGCCTGGGGATCGCCTTTTTCAGCATCATCTTCATCGCGCTGCTCGCTCATGCTTCCTCCTCCCGTAGCCGTTCGAACAGCTCCCGCTGGCGCGGGCTGAGGTCGGTGGGTAAGCGCACGTCAACCTCGGCGTAGAGATCACCTCGTTGGTCGGGGTTCTTCAAGTGGGGCATCCCCTGCCCGCGCAGGCGGAAGACGCTCCCGTTCTGTGTCTCCGGCGGGATGGTCAACATCACGTCGCCGCCGGGCGTGGGTGCCCGCACCTCGCCGCCCAAGATGGCCGTATAAAGACCGACCGGGACTGAAACCCGCAGGTCATCCCCCTCCCGCTCGAAGCGGGGATCCGGCGCCACCCGCACCCGCAGGTAAATGTCGCCCGCCGGCCCGCCTCCCGCCCCACCGCCGCCCTCCCCGGCCACGCGAACCCGCGTGCCGGTGCGGGCGCCAGGCGGGATGTTGACCTCCAGGCGTCGGCCGCCTTCCTTCTGGACAATGCGCGACGTGCCGTGATAGGCCTCGGTCAGGCTGATCTCGATCTCATGCTCGTAATCTTGCCCGCGCTGGGGACGGGCGTGGTACTCGTAACCGCGCGGGGCTCCGGGCCCGCCGGGCCGCCCACCCTGTCCCATCCCCCCGAAGATCTGGGAGAAAAAGTCGGAGAAGGGACTCCCACCGCCGAACATATCCTGTAAATCCTCCGGTGAACCGTAGCGCACGTTGACGCGCTCGCCGCCGCCCGGCGCGCCCGCCGTCGCCCACTGCCCCCAATCAAACCCGCTGGGTCGCCCGCCAGTCTGTTGGTAACGGGACCACTCAGCGCCCAACTGATCGTACTTGGATCGCTTCTCCGGGTCTGAGAGTACCTCGTAGGCCTCGTTGATCTCCTTGAAACGCTCCTCCGCCTGGGGATCGTTGGGGTTGACGTCGGGGTGCAGCTTACGGGCCTTACGACGGAACGCCTTCTTGATCTCGCCTTGATCGGCGTTCCTATCCACGCCCAATATGTCATAGTAATCTTTATATTCCATTGAATCCTCTAGATAGCCACGATCACGCGGGCCGGTCGCAGGAGCCGTTCCCCAATGCGGTAGCCGGGCTGCACCACGCGGGCGACTGTATCCGGCGCGACGCCGGCCATCCGGTGCGAGATTGAGCCCACCGCCTCGTGCCACCGGGTGTCGAAGGGCTGGCCCTGGACGTCGATCAACTCAACCCCTTCCTGGGACAGAATCTGGCGCAGCGTCTGCCGCGTCACTTCGATCCCCTGTCGTAAGTCCTCAATATCGGTTACGTCTGCATTGAGCGCCCGTTCCAGGTCATCGTCCACTTGTAGGAAAGCGCGCAGCAAGCGCTCCCGTTCCTCGGCGACGCGCGCTTCGGCCTGCCGTCGCTGTCGTTTGCGAAAATTCTCCATCTCCGCCTGGAGCCGCAGCGCCCGGTCGCGCCACTCGGCGACAGATTCCGCCTCGACCGCTCCGGGAATCACCGATTCGGGTTTCGAGGACGTATCCTCCACCACCGCCGACGATTGCTTGCGAACCGGCACATTGACGTTCTCTTCCATTGTACCTCCTCTAATCTTAACTCCCCTATCAAGGCGATTGCGCTCACCGTCTCGCCCTCCAGCGGTCTCTCCTCCACGGGGAAGGGGAGTTTCCGCGCGATCAACAAGGACAAATCGGCGTTGAGATGCCGCGCCACCTGGCACCCCACCTCCACGCCGCCCCGAGGAATCGCTAAAATGAGCGGGCGGCGGTCTCGGTACGTTTCCAAGGCCTGAGCCAATTGCTGGCCAGCGTCCTTTCTATCGTCAAACATTGCTATCTCCCTTCATTGACTGGATCAGCGTCTGCTTCAGGTTCCACAGGCGCTCTGTGAGCGAGACGTGATACCGGTGAGGGTTCACGATCCGGCAGACGCCCGCATCCAAGCGTTCCAGATCGGCCTGGCGCTGCTGGCGCAAATCCTCAATGGGCGGAAAATCGTAGACCAGCTTTCCTTCGTCCAGAATATCGACCAGCAACGGCTCGATCTCTGAGATTTCATCCTGCTTCAGCGTTCGGTAAACCGCGTGCTGCGTCGGGTGATGGAGGCGCAACTCTTCCATCTCCCGCGGGTCCTCGTCGTCGAGGCTGAGTAGATCGACGACGGCCTTATCTCGCCGATCGTACACGCGCCAGACGTGTTTGTGCCCCGGATTGGGCACCTTGGCCGGGGTCTCCGAGAGCTTAATCGCCGGGGACCAGTCACCGGCCTCGTCTTGCACCGCCACCAACTTGTACACCCCATCCAGCGCCGCCGCCCCTTGAGAGGTGATCAGGCGCGTCCCCACGCCGTAGACCAGGCGATGGATCAGATGATCGGCGTCTACACCGTAACGGGGCGCTTCCTTTTCTATCTGGGCGATGATCTGCCAGATGACCAATTCGTCCAGCTGGTTGGAGAGGACGATGGACACGTCGGGGAAACCGGCCTCGTTCAACATCTTGGCTGTCTGGAGGCTCAGGTAAGCCAGGTCGCCGGAATCCAAGCGCACGCCCACCGGTTCGTGCCCTTTCTCTCGCAATTCCTCGAAGACCCGAATGGCGTTGGGGATGCCGCTCTCCAGCGTATCCACGGTATCGACCAGCAGGAGGCAATTGTCGGGATACACGTCGGCGTAAGCGCGAAAGGCGTCCAATTCGCTTTCTCCCAATGCCATAAAGACCTGGACCATGCTGTGGGCGTGGGTTCCCTGGGGTGGATAATCCAGGATGCGCGAGATACCCACGTTAGAGGTGAAATCGGCCCCACCGATCAGGGCCGCCCGCGCGCCAGCGCTGGCTCCCCGCTCCTGGGCCCGTCGCAGGCCAAACTCCAGGAGCAATTGCCCCCGGGCGCTCTGGTGAATCCGCGAGGCCTTGGCGGCGATCAGGGTGGGATAGTTCAAGTAATTGAGCAAGGGCGTCTCCAGAATCTGCGCCATTGCCAACGGGCCCTGCACGACTGTCAATGGCGCGTTGGGATGGACTACCCGCCCCTCGGGAATGGCCCGCATGGTGATCGCCTCAAACGCGCCGTTCTCCCGGAGCCAATCAAGGAAATCGTCGTCGAAGGTCTGCTTGTCCTCCCGCCCCGTCTGGCTTCGGAGGTATGCGACGTCCTCGTCGCTGAAACGAGCGTCAGCGATCCAGTCGAGCAACCATTCCAGCCCGGCGTTGATGCAGTACCCGGCTTGATGCGCCCCATAATTGGGGTAGCTGCGGAAGAAATGGTCGAACTGGGCCTGGCGCTCGTGTAAGCCCATCCGATAGTATAGATGAGCCATCGTCAGTTGATATTGGTCGGTCCATAGAATCCCCTCGGCCTTTTGATGCTCAGAGGCTTTCATCGCGCTTCCTTTCTAACTTGCTCATCCTACCACTCCAGGTCGAATCTTGACTTACGTTCACTACGTGTTCGGTGAATTTTTCCTTTAGTTGTCAGTGCTGTCGCGGCTTAAGGTGACACTCCCGTTGGGCGAGCAACTTAGAATCGGTGGGACGAAGCTATCGAGGTGGACGGGGCGACCGTAGGCCATCTCGACCAGGGGGATAGCGTTGCGCCGGGCCTGCCATAGTTCGACGGCGGGATATTCGTCGGTGATAAGTGTCAAGCGGAGTTCGTCGTCGTGCCAGGCGGCGACGACGTCGTCAACCAGGGCGTTGCGACCTCGCTCCAGGCATTCGGCCAGGCGGAGAATGGCGGACAGGCGAAGCAGGAGCGTTTCGTCGTCGCCGTCCAAGATCAGATCGTAATCGGAGACGTCGGGGGTTCCCTTGCGATGGTAGCGGGCTAACAATGCGATGAGGGCGATCTCGCGCGGGGAGAAGCCGGGTAGTCCGTTGTACGCGATGAGCGTCTGAGAATGTTTGTGATGGCTGTTGTACCCGACGATGCGGCCCAGATCATGCAAGAGAGCGGCGGCATCCAAGAGTTCCCGTTCAGCCAGATCGTAACCGTGCAGCGGGGACAGTTGCTCAAACAGCCGCCCGGCCAGGAAGCGGACGTGATTGGCGTGCTTCTCCTCGTACTGGTAGTTACGGGCCAGGTTGAGCACGCTAAAGTGGCGCACGTCAGGGATGACGGGGTAGGGCAAGTGCTGCCAGAACTGCTCGAGGAAGATCCCTTCGCGCACGCCGTTTTCCGAAATCGCCGCCTTCTCGACCTTGAGACGGGCCATAATCGCCAGGAGCACCATTGCGCCGGGCAGGATGATGTCGGCCCGATCACTCTTCAGGCCGTCGATCTGCTCTCGCTCCTCCAGGGGCAGGTCACGGAACAATTCGATGCTCTCCTCGACCGAATCCCGGTGCAGGCAAAAGCCGTGGAGGGTATTCAGGGGATAATCCTGACGGGCAGCCTCAATTTTGGCCAGGTTGCGGATGGCGCCCCCCAACCCAACCAGTTTCTCATTTTTCTTTTCTTCTAGCCAGGTGATGGTGTCCAGTTGGCGCCCAATCTCCTCCTCAATGGCCTCGTATTCCAATTTCTTGATCGGGTCGTTTTGAACGAAGCGCTCGGTCAGCGCCAGTGCGCCCAGGGTGACTGACGCGCCGGCGACGAAACGTCCCTCACGTACGTCGCTGACCTGGACGCTGCCGCCGCCGATGTCGATCACCTTCCCCTCCCACACCGGTACCTCGTTCAGGGCGCCAAGTGTATCGTAATAAGCTTCGCGCTCGCCATCCAGCACCTGGAGCGATAGCCCGATCTGGCGAGCGACTTGGTCGACGAACTGGGCGCCGTTGGCCGCCTCGCGCACCGCACTGGTCGCGATGGCTAGGATGGTATCGACCCCGGTGCTATCGCAGAACCGCTTGAACAACCGCAAAGTCGAGAAAGCTCGCGCCATCGCTCGCTCACTCAATCCCTGTTCCGTCATCCCCTGGCGCAAGCGCACGACCTCCCGCACCTGGTCCTCCAGCCGGTAGCTGTAACCGGGCGTGGCATTCATCACAATCAGGCGGGCCGTGTTCGAACCCAGGTCAATGACGGCAACACGACGCGCTTCCAAGTTAGTCATCATCCACTCTCCAAACACCAGTTTACCGATCTACCAACCCATTTTAGCACACGGACACAGGAGAGCAACCCGAGGCGTCACACAGAGGGAGGATATTACCCTATCACTTGTAGAAAGATCGCTTTGGCATTGTAACGCTGGGCCAGATTTTCCACGTGAGGCAATATGGCCGCCGCCCGCTTCGATCCATCCAACGGAACCCATCATGTGCATCAGCGGGCGGCGGCCAAGAGGGCTATGCGGCGTTCGTCCCTTCTTTCCGCGCGACGATCAGCACGCGCCCGGTCTGCACGTCCTCTCTTACGATTCGTTCTTCCTCCCCGGCTTTTGGGCCCGATCGCCGGCCAGCATCGTAGACATCCAGGGGGGTCAGGCCAGCCTCTTGCAAGAGCGCGCGCAACACGTCCACGGGATACCCCCGCTGGACGTGGGCCTCGGTAAATCGCTTCCAAATATCCCCCTCGATTTCCCGGATAAACCCGTGGAAGGTCAGCGTGTTGATGGCCCGCTCGTGGTCCCAGCGCGTGCGCCCGGCGATGAACAGGTCCTCCGAATCGTACTGGATGAAGTCGTTGCTGTTCCATTCTTCCGCCAGGCCGAACAGGGTGTTCACGTCGAAGATGTAGAGCCCGCCCGCGCGCAACGCCTGGGCCGCGCAGCGGAAGGCGGCGACCAGGTCGTCCTGCTTCAGGAGATAGTTGAGGCTGTCGTACATACACGTGACCAGGTCGGCCGGCTGGTCGCCGTCGGGGAGGGTGAAATCGCGCATGTCGGCCTCAATCAGCGTGATGGGTTGCGTGTGACGTTTCGTCGCTTCTACCTGGTCGATGCGCTGGCGGGCCCGCTCCAACATGTGCGGCGAGCGATCGATCCCGGTGACGCGGTAGCCGGCCTGGGCGAAGGCCGCCACAGCGATGCCGGTGCCGCAGGCCACGTCGACCACGTGCTCAATCTCGCGCAAATTGTGCGCCTCGGCCAGGCGGAGCATACGGCCGGCCATTCGCTCGGCGAAATACCCCCACCCGGCGAGGTCGTAAATGGCCGATAGGGCCTGATAAGGTTGCGTCATATGGTCTGCCTCCGAATCGTTACGCCTATTTATCCTCTTCATCCCGATCGAAACGGGGCAGCGTAAACGTCAGCTTGCTTCCCTGACCTTTCTGGCTCTCCGCCCGGATCTCGCCCCCGTGTTTTTCCACGAACTCCCGGCAAAGGATCAATCCCAGGCCGGCGCCGATTTCGCCAGATGTGCCAGCGGTGGATAGGTTGCGCTCGCCCAATTTGAACAGCCGCTGTACCTTGTCCTCGCTCATCCCGACGCCGTTATCGACGACGGCGATCTCGACGAACCCATCCCGCGTCTGGGCCTCAATGGCGATCTCTCCGCCGTGGGGGGTGAATTTGATGCTGTTGGAAAGCAGATTGCGCAGAATGGCGTCCAGCATATTGTTATCTGCGTATACGAGGGCGCCCGCCTCAATCTTGTTGGCGATTGTGATCTGTTTCTGGGCGGCGCTCTCTTTCAGGAGGTCGATGCAAGCGTACGCCGCGACGTAGACGTCCACGCAGTAGGGTTATAGGGTATTTTCCCCCGCTGTGTCTGGGACCAGGTCAGCAGGCTCTCCAGCAGTTTCGATAGATGCCGGGAGGCGTGGTGCAATTCCTGGGACATTTCACCGGCGAATTGATCGTCGTGATTTTGCAGGTGCTCCTTGAGCATCTCGGCGCCGCTCGTCACTGCCAGCAGGGGGGTCTTCAAGTCGTGGGCGATGATGGAGAAAAACCGGTCTTTTGCGGCGTTGGCTTTTCGCAGGCTCGCCTCACTTTTTCGCAACGCCTCGTTGGCCAGCACCCGCTCGGTGACGTCCAGGAAAACGGTCTGCGTGGCGGGCGCCCCTTCGTATTCGATCAACACGCTGTATATCTCGACCCAGCGCTCCGCCCCACTTTTGTGAATGACCCGGTATTCGGCCCGAGGCGCCACATCCTGCCCTTGAAGGCGATTGCGAAAGTTCTTGAAAAAGGTCTCTCGGTGGTCAGGGTGGATCAATGCCGCGAGTTGTGGAGGGGTGAAGCTTTTCAGCGCTTCCGGGGAGAAGCCGGTGATCGTCTGCATCGCCTGGCTAACGAATACGAGCCGCACCGGGTCATCCTGGGCGATGACGATGCCCTGTAACGATTGTTCCACCAGGCCGCGGTATCTTTCCTCGCTCTCCTGCAGCGCCTCCTCCGCCCGTTTTCGTTCAATGATCTCCCAGGAGAAGTCGCCCAACAACGAGACGAGGTCCACGTCTCGCTGCTCGTAGTCGCTGGCTTTATTCCCCACGCCGAGGATGGCGACGACGCGGCCCCCGCGCATGATGGGGAAGACCAGTTCTCGAATGACCGGCGCGTGTCCGGTCGGCAATCCCTGGCGATGGGGCAGAGCGGCGTAATCATTGTGAATGACCGGCGCCTGTTCGTGTAAACAATCGACCCACACCCCGGCCTCGGATACCCGATAATGTTTGCCTTTGCCCTCCGCCCGGCACATGTTTTGCAACGTGTTCGTCGACCAGGTCTGGAGCGCGAGTGTCTCCTGGTCTTCGAGGACCAGGTGATAGAAACCGATTTCGCTGCCCGTCAACGCCTCGATCTCGTCCAGCGTCATCTGCATCAGCGCCTCGGAGGATCGGGTCGTGGAGGCCTCTGCGATGCGGAGGCGCGCCTGCGTGACGCGCTCCGCCCGTTTGCGCTCGCTGACGTCGCGCGTGACGCCTACCAGGCCTCGGAATGCGCCGCCTTCGTCCCACAACGGCCGCGTTCTGCTCTCCACCCAGATCGTCTCGCCGTCTTTGCGGACGTATTCCGCTTCCCACGTGTGTGGGGCGTCTATTCTGCGGCGTTCTTCGTCTTCCTCTGCGCGCGATCCTTCGACCAGCCAATCCCTCATCATCGTCTGAATTTGTGAGCGAGAATTGGGCGCCAGGAGGGCCTCCAGAGGCATCCTCATCATCTCGTCCGGCGTGTAACCCAGCAGGCGGGTGACCGATGGGCTGACGTAGGTGTAAGCGTCTAGCGTCTCGTTCAGTTGCCAGATGACGTCTTCCACGTTTTCCGCCAGCAAGCGGTACTTCTTCTCGCTCTCCCGCAGTTGGGTTTCCATCCGGTGTTTGTAGAGCGCCATCTCGACCGCGGCGCGCAACTCTTGATTTTGCACCGGCTTGGAGAGAAAACCGTAGGGCTGTGTGCGCTGGGTCTCTTCCATCACCATCCGCTCCGGATGGGCCGAGAGATAGATGATGGGCGCATCGAGCCAGGCCTGCATCCTGGACGCCGTCTCGACGCCGTCCAGATCGCCCGCCAATTGGATGTCCATCAGCACCAGGTCGGGGGGCTGTTCCGCCGCCCGCCGGAGCGCTTCTTCGCCTCGGGACGCCATCCCAACGATCTCGTAACCCAGGTGGGTCAACAAGCGCTCAAGGCGCATGGCGATGATGCCCTCATCCTCCACGATGAGAATGCGGGGGGCGCGTGTTTTCGTCGTTTTATCGGTCATCTTATCGGCCGTTTCTGTGCTAAAACCGCCCAACGGGGGTTGGGCTCCTACCCAGGAATTCATTCGGGTGCGTTTCATTTCATTTGAGGCAAGGCTCGTAGTAGGCGATTTATCGCCGTAAAAGCGCGCTGAAGCCGCTATCTAGCGCCGCTACCCAGCGCCGCTACCCAGCACCGCTAGATAGCGCGCGCACTACAAACAACGCTCAAAGCATTTGAAACACACCCATTTCATTCGGGCGCTTTTCATTTCATTTGAGGCAAGGCTCGTAGTAGGCGATTTATCGCCGTAAAAGCGCGCTGAAGCCGCTACCCAGCGCCGCTACCCAGCGCCGCTATCTAGCGCCCGCACTACAAACAACGCTCAAAGTATTTGAAACACACCCTTTTGATTAACCACCGCTCGTTTGGCGGGTTGGCAACGAGCCGATTATACCGCCTCATTATCAATTGTCAACGGGAGCGCGCC
>DAOTUC010000107.1:0-11733 GCA_034437315.1 Anaerolineae bacterium | reverse complement strand
CGAAGTCTTGAAGGTGCTTAGGATCGATAAACGACGTTCTGGCCTGATAGAGAGGCAAGCCTTCTTCAGAATGAGTCAGAAGACTTCGGAAGTCTTTACCCCAAGAATTTATGGGAGAGACCACTAGTCCACGCAGGTGGACTTGGCATCGTGTCGCTTGCGACACGCGGTTGCCCGCGATTTTAATCGCCGGGTTTACGTCTCTGGGAACATACCCTTTTCACTATGCTGAAAATGAATCAGAACAATGGAATCTGGGCGGCCTCTTGTTCCACGATGGGATCGAGCCCCGACGCTGTCTGGAAAGCGTAGCGATCCAGGTCCGGTTGCGCCAGCAGGCGCCGCAGGTGACGGAATTTGATGAATTGCCATTGCCCGGCTTCCACCAGGCGGGGCAAGCGCGGATCCCGCCGTAGTTTGAAATCGACCAGCGCCGCTCGTCCGCCGGGAATCACCAACCGCCGTTGCGCTCCCTCGTCTACCGTTCGCCCGGCGAACAGATAGTCGCCCAGGGAGACCTCCGCCGTGACGTCGAACACGTACTGCTCGCGCCCATCCGCTTTCCTATCCAGCCAGCGCACGTCCCAACTGCCGCCCCGCACCGGTTTGAAGCCCAGACGTTCGCCCAGGATCACGAGACTCTCCCGCACTCGACCGAGTTCGGCGTTCCGTTGGAGCGGGGCGTCCTCCGGGCGCAGGCGCACGGTTTCCCCCTCCGCCGCGCCATACGAGTCGATGCAGGTCAGCGCCAACGCCAGGTCTGGCGTGAGCTGGCCGGGGAAACGGGCATAGATCGCCTGGATCAGCGCGTTGATAGGCCAGGGGGATTGGTGGGCCAACAATTCCCACACGGCCCGCTCCACCCGGTCGGCCAGCGGTTCGTCGGTGCGACGCGGCGCGGCGAGCCAGAAGCGCGCTTCTTTTTCGCTCGCTATGTCGACCAGCGGGGCCGCGTCAAGCCCGTCGTCGATTGCATCCATGACGAACGAAAGCGCCTGTCGCTGTTTCCCGGCTCGTTCCAGAGAGGCCGCGGTCCGCGCAAGTGCGCCCCGCTCGGTCAAATCGCCATATACGCCGCCGGTCAGCGTCGTCGTCTCCATTGGCTCTCCCCGCCTGTGGAGGATGTGGATCGCCGCCTCGCCGGCCGCCTGGCTCAGGTCGTGGGCCAGGTTCTCAAGGTTCACATCATCGGCCAGACGCTCTCCCGTCGCTGCGTCCGGCGTCCAGCGCCAGATCAGCCGGTAGCCTACGTCAGGCTCATATCCCCAGCCCACCAACGTGTAACCGGATCCACTGGCGGACACACAGGTCGAAGCGAGCAACGCCTTCTCCGGGTTGCAGGAGAGGGTGATCAAATATCCGCCCGGCGCCAGCAATGGCCCGGCCGCCCGCAGGGCCGCCTTCAACACCCGGCCGTGCCAATCCCAATCGAAACGCCGGCGGCGTAGATAGGGCCGTAGCGCCAACGCCGACGGCGTTTCCCACAACCATCCGGCCCACAACGCCGACAGGGCCCAGAACACCCCATCGGGACGCGGCGGATTGACGAAGATGAGGGCTGCGATTTGGGCCGGGAGCCGCTGACGCACGTCACGGGCGGCGTGGCTGATCAATGTGTACCCCTCCGCCTCGCCCGCTAACAAGGCGTCGGCGTCGTCTACGCGCTGCACCGGCGCACGCGCCCCTACGGCAGAGGAACAGGATACACCGTCCTCGAAGGACAGCCAGACGTTGCGCTCAATGTAATGGGCGGGGACGCGCAACGTCCGCGGTCGCGCCCGCTCTTCGCCATAAGGATCCAGGCTGCTGCCCCGGTCGAAGCAATCTAGCAACGCGCCGGTCAGGGCCAACTTGACCGCCTGGTCGGCGTCCAGTCCGTCGAGGCGCATCGCCAGATCCATCAGCGCCGAGAGATTGCGCGGCGTGTAGAGATCAAGCAATTGGGCCGCCCGCTCGCGCCCCGGATGACCGCGCGGCGCGACTCGATCCAGCGCGTAATAGTAGGCCAGCCCTCGGGGCGGCGCTTGATGGGCCGTCTTTACGTCGGCCTCCACGGCCGGCCCCTCCTGCGCACCGTCACAACGGGGGCAACGCACCGCCTTCCAGAATGGGCGATCTCCCTCCCGCTCCCAGGCCAGCCATTCGGCCACGCCCGTCGCCTCGCAGGTGGGACAGGGGGAGCGGTAGCGGTCGTTCAGGTAATGGCGCAGAGGGACATCCCCCTTGCGCTCGTCCGCCAGATGGGTGAAGGCCGCGTTAAGCGAATGCGCCTCGCACTGGCCCAATCCCAGGCGCGCGATGAGCAAGAGCAGCGGGTTGACGCTAATCCCCAGCGCCCGGCGTCCCGCTTCAACCGCCTCCCGCACGATCTGCGGCCCCTGGCAAAACAAATCCACGACCAGGTCGCCGGGTTCGCTTAGTCCCCGAACGTAGGCCTCGACCGCGCCTCGTGGTTGAGCCGGCCGGTAGCGGGCCAGCGGGCCGGTCGGCGGCGCCAATTTACCGGGGATAAAGCAGTATTTGCCCATATCAACACATCAAAATCGCGTGCGCGCCAGCCACAAGGCAAGGACCAACCCCGTCATCGCGACGCCGCCGAGACAGGGCCCGCCGGAGGCTGGCGAGTCGGGCAGAGGCGTGGCGGTGGGCGACGGTGTTGAGGTGTCCATAGGCGTCGGTGTGAGCGTGGGGGTGTGCGTCGGTGTGAGGGTGCGGATGGCTGGTGATGTGGGTGTTGGCGTGGGGGTGGCCTGCGTCGCCAGATCCAGCGCACGTTGGCGGGCCGCGTCGGCCTCGGTGAGTAACAGATCGTTGGCCTCGGTGTCCAGCGCCGATTTGATGGTCTGGGCGCCCGCCTCCAGGGCCTGTGCCAATCGCAAGTGCGCATCAGGAGACTCTGGATGCGCCTCAACGTCGGCGCGGGCGGCCTCAATCGCGAGCCAATCCGCCGGCTTCATCATCAACAGGATCAAGTTATCGGTGTCGGCTAACGGGCTGTCCTCCCAGAGCGTCCCCGAAGGCCGGGGTTCCAGATCCGTGAAGCGCCAGACGACGTCGGTATCCTCCACGGTGATCTCAAAGGGGCGATCAGGGCCGGTGTAGGCCTCACGTATCTCCGCCAATTGCACGTTCTGCGGCGTGACCTCGTAGGGCAGGCGGAAGGTGACGCTCCCCTCGCCGATGGGACCGCGCCATCCGGCGCCGGTCTCAAGAATGTAATGGACAATGGCCCAGCCGCCCCACTCGACCGGATAGGTGTCGTAGGTCACCCGCAGCGTGACGTCCTGCCCGGGCGGGAAGGAGACCGCCCACGTGGCCCAGGGCGCCTCGTCCCGCAGGCCCAGCAGGTCGCGGCCGGGTTGCTCCTCGACATGGACAGGATCGCCATCGACCCAGGCGCGAAAATTCTCCAGCCGGGAGGGGAAGATGGGGTTATCATCCTGGATAGCGCCGGCGGTGAGGGGGAACCAGACGTCAAAGGCCTCCGTTTCCGCCCCCTGGTTGCGCATCAAGAACGCAGCCTCGACGTGAATCCTCATCAACTCGTCGATGCGCACCCATTCCTGATCCGCCGGGGGGTCCAGTGGCTCGACAATCAGCAGCACTTCTTCGGCGACCATCTGGACCTGGGTCGATTCTCCGTCCGGGGCGACCGATGCGCTCTGAGCGGTCCACCACGTCCCCACGTCGGCCATGGCGGATGAAGAGTGAAGCAGCAACATCAGCAGCGCATAGGATACGACATAGCGCCAAGCGCGTATAGCTCGCAGGTTCCTTCTCGGTCTCATTGTTTAACCTTCCTTTTTTACCAGGGTGCCGCTTTGAGCGCCTATGTTCAATAGAAACTACTCAGCTTGCTCGCGCGCGGGTAGTGGTTCGCGCTAAACGGATGGGTTGAGCAATTATGTTTATTATACAAAAAGCCGGGCAATTGTAAACCAAGGTCACTTATGCTATAATAAGGCCCTGCCAGCGCGCCTACACGGTCACGATCCACCAGGTGGCGCGTTGCGTCGATAGGGGTGACGATTCTCGTCCAACGTTGCCTATCCGATCGCCCACCTAGACCAACAATCGGTTCGATCGCGCCCTCAACCGCTCGGCCTGGTGTCCACATTGGATGAGAACGATGGAGGAACCTGGCCTGTTTGTCCTTGTCGTATGCTTCTCTAGCTCTTAAACAACCCTTAGAAGCTATTAAAAAATTCGCGAGGCCCCGTCCTCGGGCCGATTAGCGCCCCCCGGGACGGTGGCTAGAGCAGCTTCTCTAGCTCTTAAACAACCTGTAGCGTTGAAAGCGACCGGTTACTCATCAGGCCGGAAGGGGCGGCGCGTCAAAGGAAAAGGAAAAGGAGTGTTGCACGTGAAGACAGTTATTGCCGGCGCATTGGGGGAATGTGTACACGTCGCCGGGATCGTCAAATTTCTCCGCCTGGCCGAGGTCGCCGGATGGCGCACTGTTTTTCTGGGCCCGGCCGTCTCGATTGAGGAGTTGCTCGACGCCGCCCGCCGCGAGCAGGCCGACCTCGTCGGCGTCTCGTACCGGTTGACGCCGGAGACGGGCGAGCGCTTGTTGGCCGCCTTCGCCGAGGAGGCGGACGAGTTGCGCAACGCCGGGGTGCGGTTTGCCTTCGGCGGCACGCCGCCCGTGGCGGAACGAGCCCAGGCGATTGGATTTTTCGAGCGCGCTTTCGAGGGCGGCGAATCGCCCGACGTGGTCCTGGCTTATTTGAAGGGCCAGCCGGCGGGCGCGCTCACCGAGGGTCATTTCCCCCAGAAGGCGGTGGAGCGGATCGCGTGGAAAGCGCCCTATCCCATCCTCCGCCACCACTTCGGCCTGCCCACGCTGGAGGCCACGCGAGAGGGCATCGCCCACATCGCCCAGGCACGCGTGTTGGACGTCATCTCTCTGGGCATCGACCAGGACGCCCAGGCCAACTTCTTCCACCCGGAGCGACAGGATCCCCGCCGCACGGGGGCCGGCGGCGCGCCGGTGCGCACGCCCGACGATTACCGCGCGCTCTACGCCGCCAGCCGGTGCGGCAA
Organism: Anaerolineae bacterium; assembly: GCA_034437315.1. Classification (GTDB taxonomy): domain Bacteria; phylum Chloroflexota; class Anaerolineae; order B4-G1; family B4-G1; genus DSAR01. Next base: position 6,687 of record DAOTUC010000107.1, on the reverse strand, counting down.
CTACCCGCTCCTGCGCTCCTACGCCGGGACCGACGATTTCATCCGCCTGGCGGAGATGTACGTCGAGACCATCGACATCGCCTGGTGCGCCATCCCCATCTTCTGGTTCAACCGGATGGACGGGCGCGGCCCGTGGGACCTGGCGGGCGGCATCCGCGAGCACCAGCGGGTCATGGCCTGGTACGGCGAGCGGGACATCCCGGTCGAATTGAACGAGCCTCACCATTGGGGGATGCGCGACGCGCCGGACGTGATCTTCGTCGTCTCGGCCTACCTCTCGGCCTATAACGCCCGCGCCCACGGCGTGCGCGATTACATCGCCCAGATGATGTTCAACAGCCCGCCGGGTCTCTCGGACGGGATGGATCTGGCCAAGATGCTGGCCTGCCTGGAGATCGTCGAACCCCTAGTCGGGCCGGATTTTCGCCTCTGGCGACAGACGCGGACAGGGTTGTTGAGCTATCCGCTCGACCCCGACGCCGCCCGCGCTCACTTGGCTGCCAGTGTCTATTTGCAGATGGGGCTCCGGCCTCACGTCGTCCACGTCGTCGCCCACACCGAGGCGCACCACGCCGCGACGGCCGAAGACGTCGTCGAGGCCTGCAAGCTGGCCCGACAGGCCATCGAGAACGCGGTCAACGGGCAACCGGATATGACCGTCGACCCGGCCGTCCAACGCCGCAAGGTGGAGTTGATCGCCGAGGCGCAGGTCACGCTCCACGCCATCCGCTCCCTGGCGGAACCGGGCGTCGCCGATCCCCTCACCGATCCCGTCACCCTGGCCCGGGCGGTGACCGCCGGCGTCCTGGACGCGCCCCATTTGCACAACAACCCCTATGCTCGCGGCCAAATTACTGTCCACATCGACGCCCGCGGCGCTTGCGTAGCGGTGGATCCAGAGACGGGCGACACCCTTTCAGAGGAAGCGCGCCTGGCCCGCTTGGATTTATAAGCGTCATTTGGGTGCGTTTCGTTTCATTTGAGGCCAAGCTCGTAGTAGGCGATAAATCGCCGTAAAAGCGCGCTGAAGCCGCTATCTAGCGCCGCTATCTAGCGCCGCTACCCAGCGCCCGCACTATAAACAACGCTCAAAGCATTTGAAACACACCCATTTCATTCACGGGTATTGGGTTTAGAAATGAACGTAGTGAACGTGTCGGGTAGCACCACTATACAATCTTATGGCCTCGCTGTCAAATAAAAAGCCACAACCCTCAACTGGCGCTCGGCGTTGAGGGTTGTGGCGGAATGCTTGATTGCTGGATTTTCTGGATCGCCCGGGACGCTACGCGCTTCAACCGCGTCGGGCTCTTTGGGTCAAACGGGAGCTTCTTCGGCCGGGAAAAGCGGCAGCCAGACGGTGAAGGCGCTTCCCACGTCGGGCTCGCTCTCGACTGTGATGCGCCCGCCGTGCAGCGCGACGATTTCGTTCGCAATCGCCAGCCCCATGCCGGTTCCAGAAATCTGCATCGCCTGGGGCGCTTCTCCCCGGAAGAAGCGCTCGAAGATGTGCGGCATTTCCTCCTGCGGGATGCCGATGCCGGTGTCGCTGACTGTCACGGTGGCCCACGTGCGCCCTTGCGCCTCCGCTATCTCTGTGGTGACCGTCACGCGCCCTCTCTGGGGCGTGTAGCGGATGGCGTTCGAGATCAAGTTGCCCAGCACCTGGATGATCCGTTGTGGGTCCAGCAAAACCATGGGACCGGTCTCCAGCGTGCGACGCTCCAGCGTCAGATCTTGCGCCTGGATCATCGTCTCGTGGTTCTTGATGAGGATGTCGATCAGGCCGTTCAGGTCCGTCGGCCTGGGCTTTAACGTCAGGCGTCCGGCGTCCACGCGGGAGATTTCCAGGATGTCCTCCACCAGCATGGCCTGGTGATCCGCTTCCCAGGTCAGGAGTTCCAGGTACTCTTGCCAATTCTCCGGTTGACTCTTCATCAGGTGGGCGTAGAGCTTGATCGTCGTGATCGGCGTGCGCAATTCGTGGGAGACGCTGGTCACGAAGCGGGATTTCATTCGATCCAGCGCTTTGAGGCGGCTGACGTCGTGGATGGCGACCACGGCCTTCGCCTGACCCGCCTCGGGGTCGGCGATTGGCGCCGCGCTTAACTCCAGGTCGAGGCCGGTCAATTCCAGCACGCGCCGCGGTCTGGATTGGGCGTCGAGCGCTTGTCTGGCGACTTCTCGCACTTGCTCGTGCAACAATTGGGCGTCGTCGGAATCGAGCGTGCATTCGAGCCAATGCTTGGCGATGGGGTTTGTCAGGATAAACTCGCCGTCCGCGCGGACGAGGATGATGCCGTCAACGGTGCTATCCAGGATCGTTTCCAATTGCGCGAAATGGGTGCGCAGTTGGGCGGTTCGCTCTGTGACCCGCTCCTCCAGATGGTCGACGTAACCGCGCAATTCCCGGTAGAGTTGGGCGTTCTCGATGGCGGTGGCGACGTGACCGGCAAGCGCTTCCATCGCCAACACATCGTGCTCGTCAAAAGCGTTCAGTTCCTTGCTCTGGAGGTCCAACACGCCGATCACCTGATCGCGGTGCTTGAGCGGCACGTCCAATTCGGAACGGGTTTCGGGCAGGTAAGCGGGGATGTAGCGGGGTTCCTGGCTCACGTCGTTGGCCAAAAGAGTCTTCCCCAGATAGGCCGCCCACCCGATCATCCCTTCCTTCACCTTCTGGCGGAAGTCGGGGGGCGTCTTGCCTTTAAATCCATCGGCCGCGACCTCGAAGGCCAGTTCGTTGGACGCTGGATCCAAAAGCATGATGCTCGCGTGGTAATAGCCAAAAGCCTGGGTGATCAATTCCGTGGCCCGATGCAGCACCTCGTGTGAGTCTAACATTGAGGCGATACTTTCGGCGATCTCCGATACCGCAGCTAACTGGGTGGATCTCTGCCGCTCGGCCTGGAAGAGGCGCGCGTTTTCGATAGCGGTGGCGATCTGGGTGCTGAGGGTTTCCACGGTGCTCACGTCAATCTGGTCGAAGGCGTTCAATTTATCCTCTTGGATGTCGAGCACGCCGATGATTTTTTGACCGCTCTTGATGGGAACTGCTATTTCCGATAAGGTGTGCTCTATCCCCTTGCGCACGTAATGGGGATTGGTGGACACGTCGTTGCTGAATTGCGCCTCTCCGGTCGCTGCGGCGTGTCCGATCATCCCCTCCCCTACAGCCAGGGAGACGTCGGGCGGGAGGATGTCGACGTAGGCTCCGGCGATAGATTGCATCGTCAGGCGCTCCTGCTCCTCGTCGAGTAGCATAAGCACCACGTTGTGATAATCGAAAGCCTGACGCACGGCGGAGACGATGGAGGCGAGCAGCGCGTCCAGTTCCAACTCGCCGCTCACACGTCGTCCCACCTTGTAGGCCAGCCTGGCTTGGGTGGCGCGTCGTTCCGTTTCCTCGTACAGGCGGGTGTTGTTGACGGCGATGGCGGCGTGGTTGGCGAACAGGGTCAGCAATTCTAAATCGGTCTCTGTGAAGCGTTTGATCTTTGCATCGTGAAGCACGTTGAGCACCCCGATCACCTCGCCTTGCCACCTCATCGGCGCGCTGAGGGTGACGGTGAGGGGATCTTGTTCAAATTCAGTCGCCCGTCCATTCCACGTGGGGTAATGGTTGATGATCAGGGCTTCTCCTGTCTCGGCTACCTTGCCAGTCGCCCCTACGCCATACGAGAGTACCGTCCCGGTGTAATCTTGGGACGTGTGATAGCTGAGCACGCAGTGGACTTCTCTTCGTTCGGGATCGCACAGGTACAGTGTGCCGCCCAGGGCGTTCAGCAAGCGGGTCGCCCGCTCGACGATGATCTCAAGCAGCGTGGGCAGATCGTGCTCCGTCGTGATATCCAGCACCGTGGCCTGGAGGATGGTCAATTCTTCGGCGCGGCGGCGGAGCGTCTCATCTATCTGCTTGCGTTCGGTGATGTCCTTGTCGATGGCGAAGAATCCGATGATGTCTCCATCCTCGTAGATCGGTATCTTCGTCAGTAGGTACCACAGCGATTCGCCCTCGGGGGTCGTGACTTTCCTTTCCTTCTTAATGAGCGGTTCCCCGGCGAGCACCTTGCGCTCGTCCGCCAGAATCTCCTCTCCCTCGCGAGTCCAGAGCTCTAGCGCTGTCTTCCCGATGAGGTCCTCTGGCTCCATTCCCAGAACGTCCGCGTAGGCCTGGCTCGCCTGGATTATCCGGTGCTCGTTATCCTTGAAGTAGACCAGATCGGGCGTGTTTTCCATCAGCGCGTCCCAGAGGCGGCGTCCTTGCTCGAGTTTTTTCTCTGCCTCTTTTTGCGCGGTGACGTCCTGAAGCACACCAAATAACTTGATCTCGCCGGTCTGGGGGTCCTCCTCGACTCTCCCCTGGCTGTGCACGTAGCGGGTATGACCATCGATGGTGACGATGCGATAGGTCAGATCAAACGGCGTCTGCGCCTCTACGCATTTCCTGAAATGATCCCGGACCGGCGACCGATCCGCTTCGTAGATCAACTCCTGAAAGCTTTCAATCGTCAGTGCTTCTCGCTCGGGATGCATCCCAAAGATGCGGAATATCTCGGCGGACCAAATGGCCTCTCTGCTGTTCAAGTCGATCTCGCAATGGCCGAGGCGGGCCAGGCGTTCCGCCTCTCGCAAGCGAGCCTCGCTTTTCAACAACGCCGCCCCTGTCTGTCTGTTTTGTAAGGCCACTGCCGCGAGGCCCATAAGGGCCTTCACCGCTTGGGGATTTTTCAACTCGGCGCCTCTTTCCAGAACGAGGGCCATGGAGCCGAATAGATCGCCCTCGCGGACGAAGCCCATGCCGTAGAAATCGCCCAGATTAAGCGCTTGCTCCAGGGCGCGGCAGATGGCCCTGGGGATTTGTTTGAACGCAATCCCGTACAGGCCGGATGCTACTCGCTCCAATTCGTTGGTGAACATGCCCTCTTTCGCCTCGTCGCTCAAGGGAAGCGTCATACCAACCGGGTTTCTCCCCAGGATGTCGAGGACGGTCTCACCATGCTTGCTCAATCCCGCCACGGCCCGGACACGTGTTTTCTCAATCTCAGCATCGAATGTGTTGACGATCACAAAGCGTCCATTGCTCAATTCTTTGAGGCGCTCGGCGATGAATGGGTAGATGTCTCCGTCAAGGGGGAAATTCATCAACTCAATCGCGGCCTTGGAAAGCAGGTCTTGATCGTGAAGGATTTGGGCACATTCACCATCGGGCGCGCTTCGGCCCGCCGCCTCTAACTCGGAGATGCGCCGCTGGAGCGTCGTGAGTTCCTCAATCAGTTGTTCTCGTGTCTTATCTTGATATGGCATGCGCGACCTCATATACAGCGTGTCATTGCTTCCATTTGCCCGATGGTTGAAATCTTGAATTAGAGTGTACTCTCTTTTTTCTGGACTGTCAAACTTTTCGTCAATGGTGTTGTGCGTGGCGGGGGGGTTGCCCTAAACGTTAAACATCGGTACAATATGAGGGTCAGGGGACGATTGTCTCGTCTCGTGTTGTGGGACCGTTGGCGTGGCGTAGCGTGACGCCGCGCCTGGGCTTTCTTGGTATCGCGGCTTTATGAATGTGGTGGGAGGGGCATGTGTCACGGGGCAAACGGGAGAGTTCGTGGCTGGTCATCCGGCGCTGTTTGGCCATCATCCGGCGCGCCCAGCGGGGGCCTGCCAGCCGGGAGGCGTTGATCCAAGCGGTCTTGAGCGAAGAGGGCGCGGACGCTTACGGGGAGGCGCGGGAAAAGGGCCTGGAGAATGACCTGAGACACGTGCGGCAAAGTCTGTTGGTCGATCTGTACTACAATCGCCAACAGGGCGGTTACGTCATTAAAGATACCTGGATGCCGTTCCTGGATCTGCCGGACGACGAGTTGGAGACAATCGCCTGGCTCGAGGAGACCTTCGGTCCCGCTTCCCCCCAGCACGATGAGGTGCACGCTCTGCTGGGGCGTCTGCGTTTCTACCTGGCGCCGGAGCGGCGGGCCGTGGTCGAGCGCTTTCGGACCGCCCTGACGATGGACCTGGGCCGTCGCGACGAGGACGAGATCGAAGCAGCGGTGTGGCGTGGATCGCGAAAGGCTTACTTGGAGCGTCGCCAACTGGCGTTGTTCTACCTCTCGCCTCAGTATGATGACGGCGAGGCGCGGCGGCACGTGGTGGAGGCTTACGAACCGTGTTATTTCGATGCGAAGCGGGGGCATTATTATTTGCGGGCTTATTGTCGCCGGATGGAAGGGCCGGAGGGGTGTGAGCATCCGAACGCTTATCTGACCTATCGCCTGGGGCGGATTATCTCGTTGTCTGTGCTTCCCCAGAAGCTGCCGCCGACGCCGCCCTCTTCGCCTCGCTACGTGGTTGAGTACGAGTTGTCGCCCAACGTCGCGCGGCTGGGTGTGACGCATCACCCGGAGATCAAGATCCAGGAGATTGAGCGCCGGGAAGATGGCGGCGTGCTGGTGCGCGGGGAGACGGAGGGTATCTTCTGGGCGGTGCGGACGTTGTTGCACTATGGCCCCAATTGCCGGGTGCTGGGCGGGCCGGAGATGGTGCGGGAGATGCGGGCGGTGGTGCAGGCGCTGGCGGCGCTTTACGAGGGCTGACGAGATTACGCGCAAGATCGACTGGTGCATTCACAACAAGTGGCTGCGATTGGAATACAATCGCGACGGGATTCCATTGCTCTAGCGTTGGGAG
>DAOTUC010000106.1:0-16330 GCA_034437315.1 Anaerolineae bacterium | reverse complement strand
AGACCCTAAAGGTTTTGCTCAAGGCCGCGCAAACAACGTTTTTGCCTTAAACAATGACCTTTTTCCATCAAAACCAGCGCAAAAACCTTTAGGGTCTATGATGGGCCATGCGAAATCCTGAAGACCCCATATTTTTGGGCGCTCACAAACCGCGTATCACACAGGGCAAATACAGCCAAAGCCGCTCGGTCAGGGTGAAATCCTGCATCGTCGTCACGCCCGCCGTCGCCACGACGCCGGTGATCGCCCGCGAGTAATAACCCAACGCCTCGGCGGTCCCTGTATAGGTCCCGCTCAGGACGGTCACGCGGTACAGGCCGTCCACGCCGGTCACCGTCTCGAAACGCTCACCAGCGCGCTCAACAGCGCGCTCGAAACGCACGCCGGCTCCGGCTAACTCGTCGCCGCCGGGCCCGCTCACCCGCCCGGCGATGACGCTGGTAGTGATGACGTCGGTGTAGACGGTCAGGGCGAAATCCTGCGTCGTCGTCACGCCCGCCGCCGCCACGACGCCGGTGATCGCCCGCGAGTAATAACCCAACGCCTCGGCGGTCTCGGTATAGGTCCCGCTCAAGACGGTCACGCGGTACAGGCCGTCCACACCGGTCACCGTCTCGAAACGCTCACCAGCGCGCTCACCAGCGCCCGCGAAACGCAAAGCGGCCCCAGCCAACCCATCGCCGCCGGGCCCGCTCACCCGCCCTGCGATGACGCCGGTGGTGACGACGTCGGTGTAGACGGTCAAAAACGTCGCCGAAAGCGGCCCCCAATACCCCGCCTCGTCCTGCCCGCGCACGAAAACGAGATGCCGGCCCGGCGTCCAACCGGCCGTCGGCGCCCACGACTCAACCTGCTCGACCGGGCTATCGAAAGCGCCGTCGACCGCCGTCATCGGCGCGCCGATCCCGCCCGCCCCCGGCGGCGCGTCCACGTAATACTCGGCCCCCACAATTCGGTCGCCGCCGTTGTCCAGGTCGTCGATCTCGGCGGTGATGCGCACCATCGCGCCGAGCAGCGTCCCGCCCACCGTCGTGGAGACGGTGCGGGCGTCAGGACCGTGGGCAGTCAGATAGGGCGTCCGGGCGGCCTTGGCGGCGTAGAGCAACGCCGGGATGTTGGGCTGGATCAGGGCATCATATTGCGCACAATCGGGATAAAAACTGGAACCGATCTCAAACGTGTAGGACGCGATCCCCAGGGCCCCGTACGTCCAATCGTCGGTCGTGCCATCAGTCGGGTAGAGGCCAGAGGCCTGCTTGGGCGTGTAACCGTTGTAAGAGGCCATCTTGCGTCCCAGGGCGGCGAGCCCCACCGCGTTGGGAGCCGGGTCGTAGGTGTGCCCCCACGGCCAGAGCACCAGGTTGCTGTAGGAATGGAGCGTGATAAAGACGCCAGTAGTGGTGAGCGGCGCCGCGGCGTCGAGCGCGTCCTCCCGCTGGTCGGGGAAGATCGAGCGGGCGTAAGCCTCCACCGCCTGGGTCTCGCTCTCGGAACCGGCGCTGGGCCCGCGGTAGGTCTGGACGCACGGATAGCCGCTGGAGCAATTATACTGGTTACCGCATATGTCCCACCCAAAGGTCGAGTTGCGGTTCAGATCGACGCCATAACTCGTGCTACAGCCATGCGAGTCGTTGGTATTCTTCCGCCAGTACGCATAATCACTAGGGGGCTCGTTCTTCACGTGCCCGTCGGGATTCGTACTCACCGAGACGTGGATCTCGTGGTAGTCGACCAGCCACGTCACGTCGGGATCGACGCCGTAGTTTTTGGTCAGGTAGTCGATGAAGACCATCGCCAGTTCGTTGGTGATGAGTTCCCGCCCGTGGACGTTGGCGATGAGGAAGAACGTCGGTTTCGGCCCGGGGATGGCCGGGTTAGCGATGCGCAGCACCCAGATGTCGCGGCCCTCGTAACTCTCGCCGATATCGATCAGGGCGGTGATGGTCGGATGGTCGGCGTGAGCGATCTGCAAGTCGGCGTATAGCTGGTCGATGGTGCGATAGCAAGCATAATCGAGCAGCGCGTCAGGACCGACGCCGACCTCAGGCAGAGGCAGCGTCTCGAAAGCGAAACCCTCCGAGCGCAGCCAGGCCCACTCGTCCGCCGAGACGTAGGCCACTACGCGCCCCCCACCCGCCTCCCCGGGACGCACTTCCCACACGTCCAACGTCCCCGCCAGTCGCTCTAACTCGGTCTGAGCGGTGTAGGAGATGAGGAGAAGCGCCCGCTCGTCCGCTTCTTGCGCCCTGACGGTCGCCAGCGTCGCCAAGATGATGAGAGCGCTCGTGAAAAAGACGCTCAAAATGATTGTGATCACAAGTTTTCTATGCATAGACATCTCTCCAGGATATTCGCAATTTTACAACAAAAGGGCCGCTTGACCAAGTTGTGATTCGGCTTGACATCGTGTGTCGATGTGATACAATCTACATCAGAACTTGGGGATGACAGGCTTCGACGGAGAAGGCTGGTCACGGACTGCAAGTCGGGGCGCTCTGACCCCGTGAACAACGGAGCACAACTTCCAAAGTGCCAATAACACTTGGATTCCAGTTCCTCAGGCTGCTTACGCCGCAGCGCCGCTCGCAGCGTAATCCGGTTTAGGGAACGTTGATCGCATAAGCGGTCACGTCCGCCTCGGTCTATCACCGGCGGGTCGAGGGTCGGGCGTCATAAAGTCGGTGTGCTGCGCCCCGACGCCGATAGGGGCGCTCAAGCGGGAGTCTAGGCTCCCATCGGCTTAGTCCGGGTGAGCGCGGTTGACGGTGGCTCCTCGGGCAAAAATGGAAACAGTCAACTAAACTTGTAGATGTCCTTGGTCGATTTCTTCGGACGCGGGTTCGATTCCCGCCATCTCCACAGGCGAAAGAGAGGCTGGCGCTAGCGCCAGCCTCTCTTTGCTTATCCTCGGGGCCTGACGATCCTAACAACCTGAGCAACAATCACGCGCGCGACATCATTGAGGATCGATGCCGGAAAGCGCGGGAGGGTGAGCAGTTACCGCCAGGCACAAAATAGATCGGTCGCTCTGGATTGAGGTCGAAGGTCAAGCGAGGCCGTTCAAACGAATGTAGCAAGCGCTTCCATCGTGACACGCACCGTCGCCCCTTGCCCCGCCGCCGACTCGATTGTCATCCGCCCGCCGATGAGTTCGACCCGCTCCTGCATGCCCACCAGACCGAAATGTCCCTGGGACGCCAGGCTATGGAGGGAATCGGGCGCCGAGAATCCCCGTCCATCATCCTCGATAATCAGGGTCAGGCGTGTCTCCTCCCGCAACAGGCGGATGACGACTTGTCGCGCCTGGGCGTGACGGGCGACGTTGCTCAGCGCCTCCTGGACCACACGGTAGAGGTTGACGGCCACGTCTCCTGGCAGGGCGCGGAGCGTGACGTCGGGCGGCAGGTCGAGCGCGACAGGGACGCCGCTTTGGGCCGCCCAATCGTGAGTCAGGGCGCGGATGGCGGCCCCCAATCCCAGCGTGTCCAGCATCGGGGGGCGGAGTTCGGCGCACACCTGGCGCAGGTCGGAGAGAAGCGCGCGCACCTCGGCGCGCATCGTCGTCAACGATTCGTCTGGATGAGAGCGCTCGTCGCCTGGCAGGGCCTGGAGTAAGCCCAATTGCATGTTCAGGCCCACCAGCGCTTGGATGGGGCCATCGTGTAGATCGCGGGCCAGGCGCGCCCGTTCCTCCTCCCGCGAGTGGAGCAGTTGGCGCTGTGCCTGAGCCAACGTCTCGCGACTGGCGCGGATCTCGTCCAGTTGACGGCGCAACGTTTCCACCAGGAGGATGTTGTTCAACGCGATCTCGGCCTGGTCGGCCAACGTCTTGAGGATGCGATAATCTGGAACGGTCAACGCCTCGCCGTCGCGCCGGGGCTCCACAACCCAGACAGCGCAACGCTGGCCTTTGAGGGAGAATGTAAAGCGCAGATGCGGCCCGGGCGACTCGGGGGGCGGCGTCTCGTTCTGCTCTCCGATCCAAAGGCGGCCGAGGCGCAATTGCATCAACTCGGGGACCTGGCGGGTCAATACATCGGTCAGTTGCTCCCGATCGAGACTGCGGGCCAGCGCGTTGCTGATCGTTTCGACCACGCCGGGGTAATCATACCACCCGCCGTAGAAAACACGGTCTGCCAACCGCTGCACGCGCGTCCGCGACCAATCGAAGGCCAGGCCCACCAACAGCGTCAGTCCGGCGGCGACCATCATCTGGGCCAACAGATCGTTCGGCGCAAAACGATAGATCAGCAGAAATGGGCCCAGGTATAAGAGCAAAATGGACAACCAGAGGAGGCCATAGACCAGCGCCCGGTTCAAGAGCCGGTCTACGTCGAACAATCTGTATTGCACGGTGGCGTAGAGATAGCTCAAGGGGACGGCGATCAAGCTCAGGGCGACCAACCATTCTGGCATACGATAGGCGGCGTGGCTCATCAGGGGCAAAATATAAAAGAGGATGCCGGCGGTAACTGCGCTCACATTTCCAAACAGGATCAAGCGCAATCGCCGCCGGGCGTCCGGCGTCGCGCGGCGCGCGTAGACGTAGATCAGAACGGCGATTGCAGCGACGATTTCCAGGATCGCGTAGCTCGCGCTCAGCCTCTTCAGCGGGGAATTGGATAACCAGAGGAAGAGGGAGAGCGCCGCCAGTCCGTAAATCACGATCAAGCAGCGGCGACGTTGCCGGGAATCGCCCAACTCGACCGGAAAGGTCAAATAGTAATGCAGGAGAAGAGGCGCGGCGATGTAGAGACTGACGCTGCTCAGGCTCATCGCCCACCGGGGGACGATTGAGGGCGCAGGATGGGCGAGGGGGAATAACAGCAGCACGGCGAAGGTCTGGGATAGGAGAAAGAGAAGCCGCACCGCTGGCTGATAGAAGCGCCGTATGAGCAACAGAACGCCAACGCCCCAAAAGACGAGGGCGGCGAAGACAGCGCTGGCCAAGGAGAGCGCGTTCATCCAGGCCAATGGGATGGCGGGGATCTCGATGGTGTGCAACCGCCCGCGCCGCGTCACCTGCATCATATAGGGCCCTTGGGAGAGATCGCGCCAGCCGCCGTCCAGCCACTCGGGAAACGGCGCGCCGTCGACCGCCTGGACGACGTCGCCGGGATGCAGGCCGGCCCAATCGGCGTAGGTGTCGAAGGGGACGCCGCGAATCAGACCGGTGTGATCGAAGTGGAAATCGAGTCCGGGCGCGCGGAACTGGAAGTAAATATCGTAGCCCGCCAACGTGGGCGTGATCAGGGCCAGCAGGGCGAAGAGCGCGCGTTGCAACCATTCAGGGCGCATCGGGCGCATCGTGAACCACTGGAATCTGGATCAATCGATGGCGGATAGCCCACAACGCCGCCTCGGTGCGCGAGTTGACCGCCAATTTGCCGTAGATGTTGCTGACGTGGTTTTGCACCGTGCGCTTGGTCACCACCAACTGCTCGGAGATGGCGGCGTTGTCGAGCCCCTGCGCCAACAAGCGGAGCACGTCCGTCTCGCGCGGAGTGAGGGGGGATTCGGTGGCTGCTGGCCCGACGGCGCGGCGCACGACGTGGCGGGCCACGGCGGGACTGAGCCAGGTTTCGCCCCGGGCGACGGCCCGCACGGCATCCGTCAACGTCTCCAACGCCTCGTCCTTGAGCACGTAGCCGGCGGCCCCGTTTTCCAATAGTCCGAAGATGGTCTGGGAATCGTCGTGGACGGTGAGAACCAGGATGGCAGCGCCGGAACCCTGGTCGCGCAGCCGGCGGGTGACTTCCACGCCGTTCACGTCGGGCAGGTTGACGTCGAGCACCAGCACGTCGGGGCGATGTTGGGCGACCAATTGCAGGGCGTCGGCGCCGGTGGTCCCTTCTGCCACGACGGTGACGTCGGGCGCACGGTCGAGCACCGCCCGCATACCCGCCCGCACGACGGGATGGTCATCTACGATAATGACGTCGATCATCGTGTCAATCGTCCCTCGGTCCGGCGCGTGCGTGGAACCCATTCGTTACTCCTGGGCCGCCTTCAGCCGGGCGGAGAACTCGGCGCACGCCGGCGAGCCCAGCCCCTCCCGCAGGGTGTCCAGCATAGCCGCCAGGTCGCCGGCCCAGAAGGCGTCGCAGTTCAACCACAGCCCGGGGAAGATCTCGCTGCGCAATATGCCATTCTCATCCACCGCCAGCGTCTCGTAGCCCTCCTCGCGCAGGATGAACCAGTCTATGCGCCGCTCGTACATCTGCACGACCAGATATTCCTGCACGCCGCTGCGGGCGTAGACGCGGCGCTTGACGTGCATGTCGTAGGCGGCGCTGCTGGCGGCGATCTCGACCGCCAGCTCCGGGGGGCCCTCCAGGTAGTCATCCTCGGTGATGTGCGATTGCCCACCGAGCGCCGGATCAAGTCGTAGCAGCGCATCGGGCTGCATCTCGTTCTGCAGGTCCAGGCGTATCGTGGTGTTGTCACCCAAGCGAACGCCAGACGTCGTGGCTGTGTAGACCCCCAACCAGGTGATGACTTGACCGTGAGGCTCACCGTGTCTCTCAAAGCGGGTAGGCGATGGCATATAAACGACTCCTTCAATAAGCTCGGCCTTTTTGATCTCCGGGTGAGCTTCGTAGCGCCGCTCGAACTCGGCGCGGGACAAGCGATCGCCGGGATTCAATGGGGGAAGTTCTGGGGATTGCACGTGTTGAACGTATAGCGTCTGCCGCGTTTGGGGATGGGTTTGGACAATTGTCGCGTCCATTTCGACGCCTCCTTTCAGGAACTGCTCGCTCTGGATGTCTATTATACGTTGCAGGCAAAGGACTGGCAAGCCGTCTCTTCCAGCGTGGACAGGAATCGCTCTCGCAGGGCAGCGGGGAACGACGCCTCCTTTGATTGATCACGAACTTCACGAACTGACCACAAAATTTCAACCGCTGTGCAGTTTTTGCTATTCGTGATTCATTCGGTAAAGCGAAAGCGCCAAACGGCGATCAGGAAGAAGGCCACGCCCATCGCCAGCAGGAAACCGATCTGGGGCAGGACCCCGATCAGGCCGGCCTTTTCCGCCATCAGGCTATAATAGGCGTCGACGGCGTGACCGTGGGGGGTGAGGCGGGCGACGACGCTCATAAAGCCCTCGTTGCGAGTGAGTGGGGTGGGCGTGATCGCCACACAACCGCCGAGCCCGCCCAGCACGAAACCGAGCACCGTGCCGACGTTGTCCGCCTGTTTCGACGAGCGGGAGAGCGCCGCGATCAGCATGCCCATCGCCGTGGCGACGAAGGCCAGCAGGAGCGTGAGCAGCGCCAGCGCCAGCGGCGAATCGCCCAGCGGCATGCCGAAAAACGAGTGCGCCACGCCGAACAGCACGATCACTTGCAGGCAGACGAGCGCCATGTAGCCCAACATTTTGCCGCCGATGACGGCGCCGCGCGAGATGGGCGCCGCCAACAGGCGACGAAGCGCGCCGGTCTCCCGCTCGTTGAGCAGCGACGCGCTCGACATACTCACGCCGAAAAAGACGAACATCACCGTGATGCCCGGAAAGAGCAGGGCGAAAAAGAGCTCGATCCCGCCCTCAATGACCGCGCCCGCCAGATCCTGGCTGACGACGCGCACCAGCGGCGTGCGGCGCATCTCGTTGATGCGGGTCATGACGACGCCCAGATTCTGGGCCTGAATCGCGCGGCGGGTCTCGGCGCCGGCGTCCGCCAGCACGCCCGACTCGTCCAGGAGTGCGCGGATGCCGTACTGCACCTCGCCCCAGACGGTGGCTTCGTCAACGACTTTGTTCATGATGCCGCTGACGATGCTGGCGCTCTCTGGTTCGGCCGGATCGACAATCACCTCAATCTCGGTCGGCGTGTAAGCGTCGATGTCGGAAGTAAAGCCGGCGGGGATGACGATGGCGGCCGAGACGCGCCCCTCTGCCACGCGCTGCTCGGCGTCCGCGGCCGAATCGAGCGTCTCCACGTCCAACAGGTCGATGTCGTTCATCGCCAGGGCGATCTGCTCGCCGAAGACACCCGCGTCCTCGTTCAGCAGGCAGACGTTCACCAGCACCGAGGGGGTCTCGCCTTCCTCCGCGAAGTGAAGGTTGATCGATCCGTACAGCACGCCAAAGAGCAACGGGAGCAGAAAGAGGATCACGAGCGAGCCGCGATCCCGGGCGATCAGCTGAATTTCCTTCCACGCGACGGATAGTGTGTCTCTGATCATACGCATCTCCCTAATCAAAGTCGAAACGCCACAGGCCGATGGCGAAAAAGAGCGCCGTGAAAGCGAGCAGCGCGCCGAGTTCAGCGATCACGCTGCTCAGCCCCAGCCCACGGATGAGCAGATTCTCGAAGGCCCGGTTGGCCCAATAGTGGGGCACGAAGCGGGGCAATGTACCCAGGAATTGTTCCAGGATGAAGAGCGGCACGAAACTACCGCCCAGGATGCCGGCCCCCCACAGGATCAGGGTGCTCAACCCACCGATCTGGCTTTCGGTGCGGGCGAGGGCGGCGATCAGGATGCCCAGGCCGCTGGAGCAGAGCGCCATCGCCATCGCGACCAGGATCACACCAACCGGCGCATTCCCCAACGATAGCGGCTGTAACCCCATCAGCCGCAGGCCCACCAGCCCAAAGGCGAAAATGACCGCCGTCTGGATCAGCGCGGTGACGAAATTGGGCAGCATCTTGCCCGCCAGGAGCGCGGCCTTGCTCATCGGCGCCGCCAGCAGCCGCCGGAAGGAACCGAGCCGCTTCTCCTCGTAGATGGAGTGGGCCGTGGTCTGGGCGGCGAGGAAGACGAACATGACGGTAAAAGCGGGCACGGCGAGTTGCACGGCGTCGGGGAACTCATCCGTTTCCCGTTCGGCGATCTGCGGCGCGCGTTGCGCCACGTCGATCAGCGGCTGGGTGCGCGAGCGCTCGAACTGGGATTGCGCCTGCGCGATCATGCGCTCGGCGGTGAAGACCTGGGACGCTTCTGGCGCGTTCGCTTGCATTTCAGCCATCTGCTCCAGGCTGGCCAAAATCTGGTATTCGAGCGCCAGATCCTGCGCCACGCCCTCGATCACCAGGCGCGTCGCCTCTGTCTTCTCCGGATCGGCGTCGGGGTGGTTGACCAGACGGAGCGTCACCGGGCGGCCGGCGTCCAGGTCGGCGCCGAAGCGGGCGGGGATGGTCAGCACGCGGGAGAGTTTGCGTTCCTGCAGCAGCGCTTCCGCCTCATCCTGCGCGTGTGGCTCGACGCGCACGCCGCCGGCCGCTTCCAGGTCGGTCACAAAGCGCTGCGCCGCCTCTCCGCCGTCGAGATCGACCACCGCCAGGGGTATGCGGGTGTCCTGTTCCGCCTCGCCTGTGCTGATCGCCGTGAGCGCCCCGCTGAAGACGACGATGAAAATCAGGGGCAGCACGAAGAGTTGGAATAGCGCGCCCGGTTCCTTGAGCAGGATCAGTAGGTCCTTGCCTGTGATGTTCAAGGCTCGCATAATCGCCTCCTACTCGCGCAACGTCTTGCCGGTGAGATGGAGAAAGACGCTCTCCAGGTTTGGTTCGAGGATCTTGAGCGAGATGAGCGGGATATCTTGCTCGTTGAGCCAACCGATCACGTTCAACAACGCCTGTTGGCTTTGCTCGGCGACCACTTTGACTCTTGCGCCAGCCTCACGCTGGGCGGTCGCTTCGTCCTCTCCGAGGGGGGCTGATTCGGCCGGCAGCGCCTCTCGGACGGCCGGCAGCGCCGCAATCTGCGCCAACAGGCCGGCGTCGACGCGCGGCAGGCCGAGGTAGATCACCCCGCCGCCGAGCAGGCCGATCAAGTTTTCGATCGTGTCGAGGGCGATGATACGGCCCTCGTCGATGATGGCGGCGCGGTCGCAGAGCAGTTCGACCTCCTCCATGTAGTGGCTGGTATAGATGACGCTCATACCCCGCTCGCGGTTGAGCCGCTGGACGCTCTCGAAGATGTGGTTGCGGCTCTGGGGATCGACGCCCACCGTCGGTTCATCGAGAAAGAGAATCTGCGGTTGGTGCACCAGCCCGGCGGCGATGTTGACACGCCGCTTCATACCGCCGGAAAAGGTCTCGATCGGCTGATCGGCCCGTTCGGTGAGCGAGACGATGCGCAGCACGTCCTCGACCCGCTCGCGTAACTGTTTGCCGCGCAGGCCGTAAATCCGCCCGAAAAAGTTGAGATTGGCCCGCGCGCTGAGGGTGGGGTAGAGCGCCAGATCCTGCGGCACCAGGCCGTTGAGCTGCTTGGCCTGATTCATCTGCGTGCGGATGTCGTACCCGCCGATCAGCGCCGCGCCGGCGGTCGGCGGCAGCACGCCGGTGAGCATGGAGATCACGGTCGTCTTGCCCGCGCCATTGGGCCCCAGCAGGCCAAAGACCTCCCCTTTTTCGACGGTGAAGCTGATCGCCTTGACCGCCTCGAAATCGCCGTACTTTTTGCTGAGATGCTGTACGTCCAAGATTGGTGTCATCAGTAGTATTCCCTCTTTCAGAGATAAGGTTGAAGCAGCGTCAGAATCTGGGCCAGGGGCGGCACGTCGTCCTCGTCGAATTGGGCCAGCTTGTCCGAATCGACGTCCAGGACGGCGACGACGGCGTCTCCCTTCATCACCGGCAGGACGATCTCGCTCTTGGAACGGGCGTCGCAGGCGATGTGACCGGGGAACTGTTCCACGTCGGGCACGACGACCGGCTGTTTGGTCTGGACGGCGTGGAGGCAGACGCCGCATCCCTTCAGCACCTGGCAGGCGACAGCGCCCTGGTAGGGGCCGACGTAGAGCTCGTTTTCATCGTTTTCATCGTCCACGCCGGCGACGAAGTAGAAACCGGTCCAGAAGTGGTGAGGCATCTTGTGGTGTAACACGGCGCACATGGTGGACATCGCCGCGATCAGGTTGGGCGATTTACCCTCGATCAGGCCCCGGAGTTGGGCGTAGATGCGCCGGTATCGCTTGGGTCTTTTCTGGTCGATCATCATCGTTGAGCGCCTCGAACGCTATATTTCACTGGTCATAATGAACAGGGGCGTCATCTCGAAACTCTTGTAAAGCGGGCGTAAGCGTTCCGTATTGTAATACCGCCCCACGTTGACTTTCTTCTGCGTGCTGGTGACGATTTCGATGGGCACGTTGTCATAGCGACCGTTCTTCAGCACGACCAACCGCCCGTGAATGCCCTTGAGGATCAGGTCGAGCGCGATATTACCGTAGGCCATAGGGACGATCGAATCGATGGCGTCGGGGTTGCCTCCCCGCACCATGTAACCAAGTTTCTGGCTGATGGTGTTGATGCGTTTGCCGTTATTGTAGCGAGGCGAAAGCTCTTTCAGTTTAGCCGAAACCAGGTCGCCAATGCCGCCCAACTTGGCGTGCCCGTAGGCATCTCGCGCGGTGTTCTGGAAGATCATGTCGCTACCCTCGAACGTCGCGCCTTCAGAGACCAAGACGACGGCATAGTTGCTGGGGTTTCTACGCCGGTCCTCGACCAGCAATTCGGCCAACCGCTCTATATCGAATTCGTGTTCGGGGATGACACACCGGTCGGCCGCGCCCGCCATCGTGGGCAGCATGGCCGTGAACCCGGCGTATCGCCCGAAGACCTCCAACACGAGGAAGCGCTCGTGAGAACCGGCCGACGTGCGCAGATCGTTGGTCGCCTGGATCGTGCGGGTCACACAGGTGCTGAACCCGATGCAATAGTCGGTGCCGGGGACGTCATTGTCCATGGTCTTGGGAATGCCGATGACTTTGACGCCATGGGCGTGTAATTGCACGCCGTAACTTAGCGTATCGTCGCCGCCGACAGGAATAAGGTAGTCGATACCCAGAAAATCCAGGTTCTTGATGACCTCAGGCGTCAGATCGTTGACGTCTTCGGCATATTGGTCCTTGAGGTGCTCCGGCACGTCGCCTTTAGAGACTTGGCTGGGGCGGGTGCGCGAACTGTGCAAGAACGTGCCCCCAGTCCGCCCCGCCCTGTTGACGATCTCTTCGCTGAGAACCTGGTAGTTATTACTATTGTCGGCTTCCTTGTCGCGGATAATGTCGATCGCCCCGGCCCAACCGCGCCGGATACCGACGACCTGGTATCCCTCTCGCATCGCGCGAATGGTCACCGCGCGGATGGCGGGGTTGAGGCCCGGCACGTCGCCTCCGCCGGTCAGGATACCGATAACGCCCTTCTTGCTTTGAGTGTGTGTCACGATTGCGACCTTCCTTTCTGAATTCAATTTTTAGAAAAACGGTGCGTATGGAAACGCGCCCTACAAGATGTAGTGGCAAAACAAGCGCAAGCTCTACATATGTAGGTCGGTTTTCCATAACCGACACTTTTTCAACAGCGTCTAAGGACAGCGCCTGATGACATCGTACAGCGAAGTCTCTCATAGTT
Source organism: Anaerolineae bacterium (assembly GCA_034437315.1). Lineage (GTDB taxonomy): Bacteria > Chloroflexota > Anaerolineae > B4-G1 > B4-G1 > DSAR01. The sequence continues at coordinate 3,965 of DAOTUC010000106.1, read as the reverse complement.
AACTGACGTTTTACGCTTGAGAATTCGGAAATCTTCAGTCGAGTAACTCGCCGAGTATCTCAAAGACACAGTTGATTGAGGTAACGTCAAAATCCACTGTGCAATACACATTTTGAGACGTCCGAATTCTAATGACAATCTACTGGAAAACTCCAAATTTTACCGATTCTAACACATGTGAACGGGAGTGACAAGAGAAAGAGTTCGAAAACCCACGTCGGGCAAGAGACGTGCTTATTTCTTGCTCTGAATGTACAAATAGGTTACAATAGTGATGTGATTGGAGACAAATGATGACAGAAGAAATAAAGGGAGAACCGACAGGGAAAGTGAGCGAGAAAATCACCGATCAATTTCAGGAGGAACGGAAGGCGTTGAATGAAATCGTGATGCAGTACGCCGATCTGGACATCAAGCGTTTCTATAACCTCGACGCCCGCGTCTACCGGGAGGGCGCACTTTCGGCCAAGACCAAGGAATTGCTGGGATTGACCGCCTCGTTGGTGCTGCGTTGCGATGATTGCATCACGTACCACGTCATCCGCTGCCGCGAGGAGGGAGTGAGCGCCGAGGAATTGGTGGAGGCGCTGTCCATCGGCCTGGTCGTTGGCGGTTCCATCACGATCCCCCACCTGCGCCGCGCGATCCACGCCTGGGATGAATTGTCGGAAGGCCACTGACCTCCCGATATGTCTGCGCTCACGCGACAGATCAAGCGTATCTCCGGCATGAACCGGAATACGCGGCTGTTCCTGTGGATGATCGCCATCTACGGCCTGGGGAACAGCGTTTTTCAACTCCTGTTCAATCTTTTCATCCTGGCCCGGGGAGATGACCTGGCTTTCCTGGGATTGTTGAAATCGTCCACCAGCATGGCCGCCCTGGTTTTGGGTTTCCCCCTGGGTGTTCTGACCGATCGGATAGGCATCCGGCGATCCATGTTTATAGGCGTGCTTTGCGCGTCGGTTGGGCTGGGCGCACTCGTGATGGCGCCGGTACAGGGCTTGCTCCTGTTGGCGGCCGCTGTGATGGGGGTGGGGAACGCGCTCTTCCGGGCGGCCGGCCCGGCCTTTGTGGCCCAGAATACCTGTGAAGACGATCGACCGACTGCCTTCAGCCTGCAATCTAGCCTGAGAATGCTGGTCGCCTTTGGCGGCAGCATCGTCGGGGGCGCGATGCCCGGTTGGTTCGCTATCTGGCTGGGGACGGCGCAGGAGGGAGTGTTAGCGTATCGGGCCGCGCTTCTGCTCGCCGCTTCCGTCATGATACTATCTCTGATTCCGATGCTGGTCGCTCGTCAGAGCGATCGGGCGACGCCAGAGATTTCGACCAGCGTCGCGCTATCCTTACGCTCATTGTTGTGGCGGAGAGATGTGCGCCGACTGGTGGCGACGCAATTGATCATCTCGTTAGGCGCGGGCCTGCTGATTCCGTACCTCAACATCTTTCTCAAAGGACGCTTCGGTATTTCGGATCATCTTCTGGGATGGATTTTCGCGATCTATCAACTGCTCATCGGCGTGGGGACGTTGGCGGCGCCAATGCTGGCGGAGCGATGGGGCGAAGTGCAGACGATTGTAGGAACTCAACTCGCCTCTCTGCCCTTCTTGATGGCGTTGGGATTCGCGCCGTTTTTGCCGGTCGCCATTGGCGCGCTCTGGTTGCGGGCGATGCTGATGAATATGAGCAATCCGCTGTATACCGCCTTCGCAATGCGACAAGCGCGGGATCGAGAACGGGGAAAGGTCGGCGCGTTGTTGGGCGCGACCTCGTCGGTGGGGTGGATGATTGGGCCGGGCGTCAGCGGCCTCGTGCAACAGAACCTGGGCTTTGCGCCGCTCTTCTTGACCACCGGCGCCACTTATCTGCTGGCTTCGCTGCTGATGCGGCTGTTCTTCAAGAAGCCGGTCGATTGAATGCTTACACGTCAATGAATTGAAATATTGAAAGAAAGGAGGTGGACGGGGCGAGAAATAAACGAGATTCCAACGCTTTCAAACCAAGTCCAGCGTAAACTCGCACTTCATAAGCGATGATTTCTGCTAACATGGAGGATGGACGTAAGACACTGGATGAAAGCGTGGAAGAAATAGTGTACATTGCTTTGTAGGATAAAACGAAAGGAGAATGATGGTAGAAATAATGTTACAACAAATTGGTCAGCTTCTTGGCGGATCGATTCCCAATATCGTCGCGGCATTGGCCATCTTGATCGTCGGATGGTTGTTCGCCCTTCTCGTATCCTCCCTCGTCCGTGCGGGTTTGCGGCGCACGGGCCTGGACAATCGGTTGGCGCAGTGGATCGCGGGTGAAGAGCGAGCCGAGGAGATGAAGACCGAGCAGTGGATCGGCAAGGGCGTCTTCTATCTGATCATGCTCTTCGTCTTGATCGCTTTCTTCGAGACGCTAGGCTTGACGTTGATCACACAGCCGTTGAACCGTTTATTGACCCAGGTCTTCGAATATGCGCCCAGGCTATTTGGCGCGGGGTTGCTCCTGGCGCTGGCCTGGCTGCTGGCGACCGGCCTGAAAATGGCAGTCTCTCGTTTGCTGAAAACGATTAATCTAGATGAGCGACTGGACGCCAAGGCCGGTTTGGAAGATGGGGTTTCCCTGACGAACACGTTGGCGAACGCTATCTACTGGTTGGTCTTCCTGCTTTTCCTGCCGGCCGTGTTGGACTCGCTGGCGCTGGAGGGCTTGCTTAGACCGGTGCAAGGAATGGTCGATCAAGCGCTGAGTTATCTGCCGAATCTCTTTGGCGCGGCGCTCATCGTGGCCCTCGGCTGGTTTATGGCCCGCGTCGTGCAGAAGATTGTGAGCAACTTACTCACCGCCATTGGCGTGGACCGGTTGAGCGAGCGCACGGGGCTTTCGGGCGTGTTGGGCGATCAGACGTTGTCCGGCGTCATCGGCCTGGTGGTCTACGTCCTGATTTTGATCCCCGTCATCGTCGCAGCGTTGGACGCCCTGGCCCTGGAAGCGGTCACCGAACCAGCTATGAACATGCTTAACGCCATTTTGGCCGCCTTACCCGCGGTCTTCGGCGCCAGCCTGGTGTTAATCATCGCTTACATCGTCGCGCGGGTGATCTCCGGGTTGATCGAAAACCTCCTGTCGGGCCTCGGTTTCAACACAGTGCTGGCCCGACTGGGGCTGGGCCGCGAACCAGCCGAGGGGGAGCGAACCCCATCACAGATCGTCGCTTACCTGGTGCTGGTGGGCGTCATGCTCTTCGCCGCTATTGAGGCTTTCAATTTGCTCGGTTTCGCGCAGATCGCGAATATGCTAAGCCAGTTCACCGCTTTCGCCGCGCAAGTCATCCTGGGCATCGTTATTTTCGGCGTTGGGCTCTACCTGGCCAACCTGGCCGCCTCCGTCATTCGAGACAGCAACGTCACGCAAGCCGGATTGCTGTCAATCCTGGCGCGAGTCGCCATACTGGTGTTTGCCGGCGCGATGGCCCTGCGACAGATGGGGCTGGCGAACGAGATCGTCAATCTAGCCTTTGGCTTGCTCCTGGGCGCTGTCGCCGTGGCGGGCGCGTTAGCCTTCGGCCTGGGCGGGCGAGAGGCCGCAGCCCAACAACTAGAGCGATGGATCCCGTCTGAGGAGTCTGAATAGATAGAATCATTCAGATCAATCGCATCGTTGCAATTGTTGCACAGGAGTAGGTTGGAATGGCCTTCCGATCCAGTGGATTAAATCTACTCTGTTTTCTAAGGAGGCGCGGAGATACACAGATTGATTCAGGTATCTCCGCGCTTCTTTTTGTGCTTTGACTCTCCCGCCAGATTGAGTTATACTCACGATGGGGAACGATACACGTGAGCGCCTTGTGGACAATCTCAAACAGAGACGCGAACAGAGACGAGATATGACACCATCAGATTAGGCGGACTGACACTTTAATTTTCATTCGAGGTGATGATACAATAACCTCCGGCGGGGAGAGGTCTGTACCG
>DAOTUC010000105.1:0-4745 GCA_034437315.1 Anaerolineae bacterium | reverse complement strand
CCCTCCTGCGGATCGTACAGGAACGCAGTCTTGCGGAAGGGAAGGGCCTTGGTCAGCAACTCCTGGGCGCTGGAGACCTTGTAATCGGGAAAGGCGCGTCCCTCGTACCTGAGACTCACCACCCCAACCCGGAAAAGCGCCGCCAGCACGATGCGCACCAGGATGGGATCCCAGCCATAGGGCGCGTCACCGAAGAAGTCAGTCAGCGCCTTGCCATCCCGTGGATCGCCAGCGCGGGCGCGGAGGCGCAGGTCCTCCAGCACCTCGCTGACCACCGGCGAGTGCCGATTGAGGCGCTGGGCGTCGTCGAAGAGATGGAGCGCCGGCTCAATGTCCATCAACTGGACGTCCGGGGCGGTCAATATCTGCTCGATGCTCCGCTCGTCGACCCGGACGGCGGCTGGCTCGAAGCGTGTATAGACGTGGGGAATGACCTGTGAAACCTCCCGGCCAAAGATCGTGCTGACCTGACCGGTTCGTCCCTCCAGGTTCCGCACCTCGCCATTGTAGATGATGGCCCCGTCGAGCAGACTCTGCCTTAGCAGAGATTGTATCCGGCTGCGCATCGTATCAACTTCACGCTGTTTCTGAAAGAGAATACTCTCCTCCTCGGGACTCTTGTCCTGGCGGGACATACGGCGTTGGACGACGGTCTCCGCCCGAATCAACCGGCCCAACTGGCGGTATAGATCCTCCGCCGGGGCCGGGCGCCAGTAGAGCGTGCGCTCGTCGCCATAGCTGCGCTGTAGGACCTCGTCCTGGCTCAACTCGATGGCCCGGACGTAGATGGGCGAGTAGACCTGGAGTGTGATGGCACCCTTGTCGTGAATGACGTCGTCGTCTCCCCGCACCTGGACGTCAAAGCGCTTGACGCGCCGATAGTTGACACGCCCGATGTCCAGGACGGCCCTGAGGTACTTCTTGATCTCCCGCCGCCGGTCGTTGACCGTGACGTTCACCCGGGCGATGTCCAGTTCGATGTCCTTCTTCACGCCGGACAAGAACTCGTACTGCCCGCCTTCCCCCACGACGTAGTGCCCCTTTTCCAACGACTCCAACCCCTCCGCGACCTGATCCCGGAGGGCCACGAAGGGGGTTTCCGGGTCGCTGACGTGGCCCACCAGGAGGCGCGCCAGGTTGTCGGCGGTACGGGGAACCCATTCCAGACGCTGGATCAGGTAGAGGGCCTTGAGAATGCACTTCAGAAAAGAGGGGTTGGGAGGTATGTCAACCTCGTCAATCGTCCGCCGGTCGACGCTGGGTAACTCGTTCTCAATCTGATCGTAAACCTCATCGAAGCTGATCAATCGGCCGACGGGTGAGGAGGCGAAACCCGTCTCCGGCGACTTGAGGATCGCCTGGGTGACGCCGATCAAGCTGCGCTCGGTGCCCTCGATTTTCTCCTGCTCGCCGCCCGGCGTACGGACGGCGGCGAAGATCTGTTGCAAGATGGACAGTTGATAGGGGGGAAATGGATAGTCGGCTATGAAGCGGTCCAGATCCGGCTGGGGGAGCGGTCGGTTGGACCCCTTCAGCGTGCATACGGTGGCGATGTTTCCGCTAGCTTGGTGGTACATCGCGTCCAGATCCGAGCGCTTGCTTTCCTTCTTTTTCAGGATCCGCTCCTCGAGCACCTTCTCGATGTTCTCGGAGGTGAGAGAGAGGCGCAGGCTAAAGCGATCGCGGATCTTGTCGAACTCGTTCTCGCGACGAATGGCCTCACGCACCACCTCTTCCAGCGCCTCCTGAGCGGTGACGACTAGCCACAGCTTACCCAATCCGTGGGTGCCAAAGGCCTCGGCGATGGACTGGAGCTCCAGCAGTCGCTGGTTGCTGTCGCCGATGAATTGCCCCATCTCGTCGATGATGAAGGCCAGGTGGGGCGTCTTCTCCGATCCAGGGCGGCGCTGGCGATCCACCCACGCGCTCAACTCGTTGGCCAGGATTGACGGCCCCATCTCCAGACCGGCCTGGATGTCGTCGATGGCCTTGGACGCCCTCTCCTCGCTGGCATAGCGCTCGGGCAAAAGATCGCACAATGCCTTGACGGCGGCGTCTCGGACGAGCATATCGTGCTGGCGTACCGCCTCCCAGCGTTTTCCCTCCAACGCCTGCACGCGCTCCCTGAAGGCCTGATACTGACCCAAGCTTTCCAACTCGAGTTCTAACCGGCCCACCCACAATGTGGTACTGAGACCCCGTTTCGCCAGCCATTGGCGATACATAATGGTTGAGATGTGATTGCCTGCTTCTCTATCGACCGCACTGATCGGCACGTCGGCCAGCAAATCCTCCTCCGTCTTGATCTGGAAGGCGATGGTCTCTGTGTCGATGAAGTGAAGCGCCTGGTGCAGCAGCCGTTCGATCTCGGCCTGGCGAGGACTACCGACGATACGCATCTTGAACAAATCGACAGCGTGCTGGTTCCCTACGACTCGATTTTCGAGCAGGTAGCTCAGGATCTTGGAGAAGTGAGATTTGCCGGAACCAAAGAAACCCGAGATCCACACGCCGATGCGATTGGTCTGGGCGGTGCGAGTCTCGACGTACTGCTCCAGAAAGTCGATCAGCATATCCTCAATAGCGTCGGTCACGACGTACTCACTCAACTCCTGCTCAATCTCCGGGAGACGGAGGTCATCCATCGTGATGACGGTAGTGATTTCGCGCTTGATCGGATAGACGAAAAGATCCTCAATCTTGGTGTGTTGTTTCACGAGATCCTCCTAGCTCGGTATCTGGTATGGGGTCCGTCGGCGTTTTCCAGGCAGAGAAAACGCAACTCGCCGTCCAACTCTTCACCAGGGTAGAAGAGCACGAACGGCAATCTGACGCGGTTTTCCAGATTGTTCAACAGATTCGCCACACGGACGAAGGGGTAGAGATGGGCGGTTTGGGTGAGGAAGATAACGGCGTCCTCGCCCGCCAGCCCTTCGGCTGCCTCGATGATGTAGTCAGCCAGTGCAGGGCGGTAATTCTTGGCCAAATCCCGGAAGACGTCTCCGGGCCGGGTGCGTTCCTTCTCGAACATCGTATCCAGGAGCCCGATTTCAGCGTAGTGATCGAACAGAAACGTCGCCGCCGAAATTTCGCGCACGGTCAGACCGGCGTCTCTCAACTTGAGCGCCAGATGGGTTTGTTCCTCCTGGCAGCGCCGCTCTTCATTCGGATGATAGATGAGGAGGACGAAGGGCACGCCGGCGTGTAAGTCCAATGTGTGGCGCTGATTCAGGAGTAGTTTCTCGAGATCGGCGAACTTCTCAGGCAGGGATGACGTGATGGGTGCAAACATCGACCACCTCTTTCAAACTGTCGTAGACAAAGCGTAGATCGTAGACGTCACCCGCGCGCCGGAAGTGGATAAACCCACCGTTGGCTGCATCCTCGATGTGGAAGATCACCTCGTCCCGGCTCAAGAGGAAGAGCCGCCAATCGGTCGATTGGATGAGGGGTTTGCCCTCAATACCGCGATCCTTTTGATGATAGAGCGCGTAGACGAAAGCCTCGCGGGGAACGTAGAATTTGTGGAATTCTTTTCTCTTCGCACCCGTCACCAGACCGAAGTCGCGAATGGTTGAAAGATAACTGCCGATCAGGCGGCGTCGGGTCGCCGGGGACCAACCGGCGATCTCCGGGTGCTCAGTCTCCTGCCGGCCCAACCATTCCCCGAGGTCCAGGTGATCAATCGCCGTGCGGGCATTTTGATACAGCTCGTAGGTACAATGCGCCGTCAAATCGTACAGGAGCGCGTCGGCCTGGCAGTATTCGTAGAACAGGACGAGATCAACGGCCCCAGGAACGGGGCAATGGGTTGCCATACGCGCCAATGTAGCGACGTGTTTCGTCTCCCGCTCACTGATGTAGCGGCGAAAGACTTCTTTCCACACATTCTCACGAGTCCGGCGAGTGCCACGATCAATGAGCATCCCATCAGCCACAGTACGCCGAACGGATTCCAGGTCTCGCCCGGCATCTAACGCCTCAAGGATACACCTGGTACCGGCAAGCATCGCGCCTTTGCCAGCGAAGGAACTGTTGTATCGGGCGGTGTCAGTCATCCCAACGAGATCCATCGACTAAGAAGCGCGGTCTTCGGAGAGGGCTGGGCTTTTCTCATCGTTCTTGGCCCAGGCGCCGTGTTTCTTCTTGCCCAGTTGCTCCATTCGGCATTGATGCTCCTGCACCGATTGGCGATCCACGATCCAGACACCGGCAAACTTCTCGCCTTTTAGCTTGCCCTGGGCCAATAGGTTGCGGATGTGCGATTCAGAATACCCATATTCCTCGCTGGCATCCTTGACCGAAACGAATCCGTCTAACATGGTGTTCACCTCGCAATTCAATATGCGCGATTTTGATGAGCGCAGGGATTCTATTTGTGAAAGACTTACGTAAACGCCTAGAGATGGATTAAATTTGGAGAGATTCAACGGTACGACAATTCAATCTGTTCGCACTGAGGAAGATTATATCATTGCATGAAGGTTATAGCAAATGCGCCTTAACTAGGGTTTTCGAAGCAGTTCTGGGGCTCTCTCCGTTCTGCGGCGTTTGGAGACCCCGATTTGGACGTTGAGTATGCCGCTAGACGTGCTCAATGGCCATCCAGACAGTTTTGGGCTTCTGTTCTGCTACGATTTCCCAGAACACCTAAACAATCACCGATAAACCCCTTGGATTATCCCGTTTCACCCGCTCCCCACCGTCCTTTACCTCTCGCGACAGTGTGAGTATAATAGCGCTGA
>DAOTUC010000104.1:0-10359 GCA_034437315.1 Anaerolineae bacterium | reverse complement strand
GGTCTTCTACTGCTCTTGACATTTGTCTATCCTCCTGGGGACTTTTTCCCCCATTCTACTCTCGGAGGGCATACCGGACAAATGTCCTAATTTTCAATCCCTCGGTCGGGATTCTGTTTGTTCATACGGCGCTATCACTCGGTTTGATGACCACGCGGTATTGTTTCAATCCCTCGGTCGGGATTCTGTTTGTTCATACTTGTGTACAGTGCGGAAGCGGCTTTTGGCACGTGGGTGTTTCAATCCCTCGGTCGGGATTCTGTTTGTTCATACTGGATTCAATCGGATGAGTCGAGTATCTAATGACTAGGTTTCAATCCCTCGGTCGGGATTCTGTTTGTTCATACTCGGCGCGTTTTTTGTTGTCCTCTAATACTGAGATGTTTCAATCCCTCGGTCGGGATTCTGTTTGTTCATACGGGACCCCCCAGGCCCCACTAGCCCGCTCGACGATGGTTTCAATCCCTCGGTCGGGATTCTGTTTGTTCATACCCGCCACGGAGAGCCGCACGTAACGTGCCGGTACTGGTTTCAATCCCTCGGTCGGGATTCTGTTTGTTCATACTACAAAAACCCGACCCGCATCTCCTGGTAGATCGTAGTTTCAATCCCTCGGTCGGGATTCTGTTTGTTCATACAATATTGTTTCTCGGTGGGGTCTACGGTAGCGGAAAGTTTCAATCCCTCGGTCGGGATTCTGTTTGTTCATACAAAAACCCACCGGATATGTCTTTATCCATACAAGCAGTTTCAATCCCTCGGTCGGGATTCTGTTTGTTCATACTGCTTGCAATACCACTCGCCGGGCTGAATATGTGCAGTTTCAATCCCTCGGTCGGGATTCTGTTTGTTCATACTATCGAAGCGGAAACCGTTCTATCACGACCTGGAAGTTTCAATCCCTCGGTCGGGATTCTGTTTGTTCATACTTGTTTTCTTTTTCTTTGCTGCTGGTCCCGTTTTTGGTTTCAATCCCTCGGTCGGGATTCTGTTTGTTCATACCCAGGCTGAAGATAGCTTGCATAATCGTCTCTTTGTGTTTCAATCCCTCGGTCGGGATTCTGTTTGTTCATACAAAACTGCCACCCATCACCGGCAGCACAAAGAAGAAGTTTCAATCCCTCGGTCGGGATTCTGTTTGTTCATACTGCGCTGCTGCATACTATAACCTGCGGCGGTTGGTTGTTTCAATCCCTCGGTCGGGATTCTGTTTGTTCATACCCCGCGCACATGAGGGCACTCGTCCAGCACATCGGGAGTTTCAATCCCTCGGTCGGGATTCTGTTTGTTCATACTATTCAAGATTATACTGTTCTCATCATTGATTTTGGTTTCAATCCCTCGGTCGGGATTCTGTTTGTTCATACTAGGTCTTGTTGCGGAACATACAGCTATAAGAGTTAGTTTCAATCCCTCGGTCGGGATTCTGTTTGTTCATACCTGGTCCTGGACGCGGCCTGCATCTATCTCTGGCCGTTTCAATCCCTCGGTCGGGATTCTGTTTGTTCATACTTGCCAATCGACGCGGGCACGATTGCGATCACGCCGGTTTCAATCCCTCGGTCGGGATTCTGTTTGTTCATACTGGGGGAAGTGTTCGTGTTGCCCGATGATTTAGCGGTTTCAATCCCTCGGTCGGGATTCTGTTTGTTCATACGCCCTGAATGCGCTCGTGCTCTCCACCAATCCACGTGTTTCAATCCCTCGGTCGGGATTCTGTTTGTTCATACCTGGCCGGTCGGGGCAAGACAGCCGGCGTCGAACTGTTTCAATCCCTCGGTCGGGATTCTGTTTGTTCATACAACAGGAGGTTTCGATGGCTCAGGGTGATTTTACGAGTTTCAATCCCTCGGTCGGGATTCTGTTTGTTCATACCAAATCCGCCTGCGTTTGGTCCGGATAGTCGTCTAGGTTTCAATCCCTCGGTCGGGATTCTGTTTGTTCATACCCCATCGAATACCCCACGTCTCGCCAGACCCTCAAGTTTCAATCCCTCGGTCGGGATTCTGTTTGTTCATACCCGTCGCCAAGCGTGATCATCGTCCCGGCCGGGAAAGTTTCAATCCCTCGGTCGGGATTCTGTTTGTTCATACCGGTGGTGGGGGCGATCCAGGCGGGTGTGGATCCGTTGTTTCAATCCCTCGGTCGGGATTCTGTTTGTTCATACTAGTGATTGTCCGTGCTCACCGCGCCGCCGGTGCGGTTTCAATCCCTCGGTCGGGATTCTGTTTGTTCATACTCACGGATCACCTCCTCTCTAACTATTGTCAGTCACGTTTCAATCCCTCGGTCGGGATTCTGTTTGTTCATACTGCTCGCATCACAGTCTAAAAAAACGGCGCTTTTCCGGCCTTTTCTTTGAGTTTATGCCCGTTTTTGCCTCGTAATTGATCATTTTGATGCCTAAATCGACGTTTTATTTGCCCTTTAAATAACTATGCGAGCGCTTTCGCCTGATGGGCCTCAATCGGCTAAAACGATCCCAAACGCGATATTGCCCGCATGCCTGTTACCCCTAAATATGCGCCATCTGACTGATGACCCCCTATATCTTGTGGGTCACGACTTGCCCGCCCATTGCGAGCGGGTCCTAGGCTGGACGGGGGCGCTTCGCCGCTCGCTAGCCGCCCGGCTCAAAAAAAAGCGTTTCCTACACGATGAAGACGGTCTCCTCGGCTGGTTTATCCGATCCCACCGTCTCTACCTTATCCATACATCCGGCGCACAGCGGGTAGAAACGCACGCTGTCCGCCTCCGGGTCCAGGATCTTATCCAACTTGCCGCGCAGGGCCAACATCTCCTTGGCCGAAAGGTGACATTCAAACAGGCTATACTGAGTCCACGCCCCAAAGCCGCATAAGGTCTTGTGCACCTTGGTCCGCCGCCGGTCGCTGGAGATATCGTAAGCGATGACGTAGAGCGTGCGCCGAGGGTTCCCTCTCCTCATTGTGCCAGCTTGCCTTATCTTACCATAAATGGCTTGAATTGACGAATCTCGCCCGTTAACCACTTGGCGACGAGCCGCACTTCCAACTCCAGGCTGCGCCGGTAGGTCGCCTGATAGCCAAAGACCGGATGACGAATGGACGTATCCAGCCGCTCCTCGAACTTGCTGAGGAATGTGCGCCGCCCATCCTCGCCCAGACGCCACGCGCCCAACTCGTCCTCGAAATCACTCTCGTTCAACATACGGTTGTTCAACAGCGTCAACACCACCGAATCCACCACCAGGGGACGAAAAGGTTCCATCACGTCCAGGGCCAGGGCCGGTTTCCCAAATTGAGAGGAGTGCAGGAAGCCGACGTAGGGATCCAAACCAACGATGCTCACGGCCGAGGCGACCTGATTCATCAACAGGACATAGCCAAAGGAGAGCAAGGCGTTGACCGGATCGCGCGGCGGGCGCTTCGTTCGCCGCTCGAAACGCCACGATCCCTTCAACAAGCGCCCGAAGACGCCGAAATAGAAAGCGGTTCCCGCCCCCTCCAGCCCCAGAAGTGTGCCAATGGCGCTATCCGCCTGAGGTTGCGCCGGGTCGGGCGGCGCGATGACCTGCGCCGGATCCATCTCGTCCACCTGATCCAGCACCCCCTTGATCGACTCGGTCGCTCGTTCGATAGCCGAATCGTCCCGTTTGCGATTCGCCCGCAGCAACGTCGTCCGCATATTGGCCAACTTCCCCCGCACAAACGTCTGTGCGAGCGCGAAGGCCTGCACCGGGTCATTGTGCGCCTGATGCTGCGCCAGCCGGATCAGGCTGTTCTTGCCCATCGGCGGAGCCAACCGGCCCTGGAAACGTCCATAATAGGAGCAGAAACAGACGTCCACTTGTTGCGCCAGCAGCGCGGTCAGCGCCGGGCTGGTCAGCGTCGCATCGCCGTAGACCACGACCTGAGTCACTTTCATCAATGGGACGCGGACCTTTCGCTTTTCAGTGCCCCGCTCCTCGTTGGCCGGAATGTGCACCATCAGCGTGTCGCCGTCTTTCTTGACCAGCGAGCGCGCTTCCGTCAAATACAAGGTCGCCATACCATCCTCCCACGTCTGTAATTGCGCCATTATCCGGATTCCCTCAGCAACATCAACACCTCGCCGGGCATGCAGATTTCCTCCAGTGAACAATCGTGACACTTGGCCCGGTGATCCAGCGGCGGTGGTATCTGGCCGATCTCCAGCAGTCGGAAGGCCCGGTCGATCGTCTCCTCCGTGCGCGTCCGCAGCGCCGGCGTCAGCTCCACCGCGACCCGCCGCCGCGAGCGCCAGTAGAAGATCGCCCCGCGCGCCACCGATTTTTGCGTGCGCTCTTCCAGGCACATCGCCTGGGCGCAGAGTTGAATCTGGTCGTTGACCCAGCGCCCCTTCCGCCCGCGCTTATACTCCACCGGCGTCAATTCCCCCGCCCGCTCCTCCACCACGTCGGCGAAACCGGATATGCGCAACCGGTCGGACCACAGGTAGACCCGGCGATGAATGATCGTGTCGCCCTCCCGCTCAGACGCGCCGCCGTGCGCCTTCTCGTGCTGCTGGATGCCCTCCAACACGGGCGCGTTGATCGCCATCTCGCCGTGTACGTACATCAACCAGAAACGGCGCTCGCAATAGGCCAACTGGTTCAGCATAGAGATGGGGAGATAATCGGGCGGATCCATTTTCATTTTCATTGGCCGAGTATGCCCTCAAGATACGGGCGCAGGTCGGAGGGCGCGACGATCCGCAGGCCTTCACCGTCGATCGTCGCCTCGACCAGCAAACCCCGCAAGCGCAGCCGGCCCATCACCGTCTCCGGCGTGTGCCACTCCCAGTAACGGGATTCGTCCAGGTCGTCGTCATAGCGGTCGGCGAAATCGTCCCACGCCACGTGACCGCCCTCCGTCAGCACCCAGCGCAGCCCCTCCCGCTCCTCGTCGCTCAATCCATCCACGATCCGCAGCAGACTATGCGGATCGGTGAGCGCTTCTATGATCTCCTCAATCAGTTCCGCTTTACGTAAGCCGGTCCATCCGCTGTACATAAGCACCACTCGCCCCATACCGGTGAGGGCGTTCTTGGTGTAGAGCGGTAGCGCTTCCGATAGTGTTGGATCGGGTGTGCTCAACTCAGCCTGCAACTTCCGCCGCTTGGAAAGGTCTCGCTCGTGCTGCTTTTCCCAGAATGACGTCACCCGATTTTCTGCCGTCGCTACGTTGTCGATCCACTCGATCAAGTCTTCGGCCGGTTCGTAACCGGGCAAGATGGTCAGGGCAGATTCCAATAGCCGGCGGGCGGACCTGTACTCTCCCCGATGCGTCAGGATGCGCGCCTGGGTGTAGGAATAGAAAGCCGTCTCCTGGGAATGCATCTTTGTGACGTCGTTCAGCGGTTTCAGCATCGCCTCCGCCCCCTCGACGTCTCCCTCGCCCAAGAGATACGCGGCCAGGTTGCAGCGGGGGAAGACGTAGAGCGGGTCGATCTCCACCGCCTGGCGGAACATCTCCCGGGCCTTCTCGTGCTTATCCTGTTGAGCGTAAATCGCGCCCAGATTGTTGTACGCCTCCTTGGCCTGTGGTTCCAGTTTCAACGCGCGCCGGAATAGGCGCTCGGCGCGCGCGCGGTCGCCTTGTTTGGATGCGTGCGTACCTTCATTAAGTGCATCGACGACCTGAGGCGCGTACGGCAATTCAGCCTCGTCAGAGACCTCGCATCCCCGGAGGAACACTTCCCGCCATTCCCCATCAAACCAGACCAGCAGCGGCTCGCCCGGCTTTATCTCACCGGCCTGAAGCAACTTGCTCAACGCCTCCATCCGTGTGTCATCGTCGCCCGCCTGGCTCAGGCCAAAGCGGCGCAGGACGGCGTAGGCGGCGGGATTGGCGATGGCCTCCAGCATGGCGATACCGACGTCGGGCTGGCTCTCCTCTAAGATCAATTTTTCCGCCATGCGCACGATTTGTGGATAGCGCTCGGTGAAGCGATCCACCCGCCGGCGGAAGGCCCGGGAGGAGAAATCATCCTGCTTCGAGATGAGTTCGGCGAACGCCTCCAACTCATCGTTGGGTACAAGTTCGATGCTGTGGAAATAGGGGTAACGCTCCGCCCAACCCGGTCCAGGTCGCTTTGCCTTGAGCGCTGCTATGAGTTCGTCGGCCCACGGCATAATCGCCTGCAAGCGCCTTAACCGGCGGCGCGCGGAACGTCGTTTACCAAGATTCGCCTCGGCGATAGCCAGGTAGTATTGCTCATGCTGAGATAATTCCCCCGATGGCGGGTCGTTGAGCAGTCGATAGGCCGCCTCGTCTTCCCCCAGGATTGCGGCCGCTTCGATGACCTTGATCCATTTGACGTGTTCCTGCGGCGTGACGTCCCGCAGTCTGGGCCACAATTCCCGCGCCTCCGCCTCCCGTCCCGTCCAGGTCAGATAGCGGATGAGGTTAGTCAGCGCGTGGACGTTATCCGGGTCTTTTGAGAGCACCCGGCGCGCGGCGGCGATCGCGTCTTCCGGTTGTCCGTCCCAGAACAGGGCCATTGAGAGGTTGTTGTGCGGCGGCAGCCAATCGCCCAGGATCCTGATGCCCTTCTGGCTGGCGGTGATGGAGGCCGAGAAATCGCCCTGATGCAATGCGATCTGTCCGCGCTCCATGTGATAAAGCCCCTTCTCCAGGCGCTGCGGGCTTATCTCTAACTCGCGCGCGAGTTCGGACACGTCCTGCTCCAGAAGGTCGATCGTCTTGCGTATTTGCTCATCGAATTCGGAGACGGGCGTCCCTTCGAGCGCGCGGCGAAAGGCGCGCAGCGCGTGGGCGCGCAACTCGACTTCCAGGTACAGCGAGGCCAAGGGCGTCCAGTAATCGGATGTCTGGCTTAGTTCCTGGGCTCGTTCGTAACCCTGTAAAGCGTTCCAGACGTCGCCGCCTTTTGCGCGGGCGTAGCCCAGGTAGTAATGCAGCGTCGCTTTACGGGGATGCGCGGCCAGCAAGGATTCCAGCAACTCGACGGCCTCGTCTATCCGGTCGTGGTCGATCAGGCGATCGGCTTTCTCCAGCGCGCTCGATAGATCGCCCGACGGGGCGTCCCGGCGCTCATCGCGTGAACGACGGATACCCGGCGTGCGGCGCTTTTTACGTTTCTTGCGTTTACGTTTACGACTCATAATCCCCCTCTTTCTTACGTCTCAATATCTCACACGTCGTGTCATACCCATCCCCATCGTCGTCTTCATCCCCACGCCGGTGTAAAAGGCGAGGTCGGCCAGAGCGTTGAGTTGACAACGGATCATCTCATCGTCCGCCATCAGACCATACGTCACCTGCCCCACGAAACCCACCTGCGGCGAGCGGCGAAACGCCAACATCTGGGTGTTGACGTCGTCCATCCGCTTGACGACCACGTGTTCGTCGAGATAGGCGCGCAGTTCTCGTCGATCCACGTGCAGCGGCGGCGGAGCCAGGTCATTCCACGAGCGGGCCAGGCTGCTGAAGACGGTTTCGGGCAGCGGCAGGGTCATCACCTTCTTGCCCCAATCCTTCTGCCCGAAGCCGAAGGCGGTGGGTGAGACAAATTCTAACGTGATTTCCGATTCTGGGCAAGCGTCCGCCGCCAAGTCGCCCCACGACGTATACCCGGCCCAGGGATGGCTTTCGGGCGTGGCGAGGATCTCCTTGATCAGCAGCAACGCCCGGCCCAGGCGGATGACCGGCCGGCCCTCGCCGCGCAGGAAGCGGGCCATAAAGCGCTCGAAGATGGACGGGTAGAGGATAGTGAAGCGCAGGAGATAATCCTGTTCCGGCGAAAGGCGAATGCGGCCATTATGCGCGTCGCCCGTGTTCATCAGCGGTGAGACGGTGAAGGGCCGCGACGGCATATCCGGCATGTGCAACACCTCCGCCAGGGCGGCGTCCGATTCGCGCACCGTCTTGAGAAAGGCGGCGTGCGCCTGGTGGCCCATCGTCGCGCGGACGGTCGCCTCGCGCGTGGGGGTGAGTTTGAGGATGATCGCGTGTAGGGTGTCGGATGATGCGTGCATGGTGGACTCCTTCTAGGTAAAAGAACACGGATTTCCAGGCTAGGCGGATTATTATTCGCTCTGATCCGCAAATCTCATTCATCCGTGTTCTTTCATCAGATAATGATCGCCTCGGTCTTGAGGCGGTCTTGCATGTAAAAGTATCCCAGCAGTTCGGCGTGGGCCTGGAAGGCCTGGGCGCCCAGAAAGATGCGATAAGCCTCGTCACGTCCGCCATCGGGGAATTCGACGGTCAAGCGACGTGAATAAAGCGGAGATCCCTTAAACTTCCCATAAACCACACCGCCATCCGTGGGCGTGATTCCCAGGACGGTCACGTACCGTTCGGCGAAGACCTGGGCGATACGCGGGTCCAGGGGATACGTATCGCCCCCTTGTTCTTGAGCGATCAGGTGTAAACCTCGCAGCGCGACCGGCCGGCGGCACACCCGTTCGTCGAACTCGGCGCGCGACCAGGCGCTCTCGTAACCCAGGGCCAACGTCAACCGGGGGTCGCGCCAATCCTCGATGACGCCATAGAGATCGCCTTTTAGATCAGTCTGGTCAAACTGGCGTATGAATTCCCGTCGCTCCTCTAACCAGTTGATCCGGAAATTGCTCACCAGGTGCATCAGGTCGTAGGTGTTAACCGTCTCACTGGAAAGGAGACCGCGCTTATCGTAAACTACACCTATCGGCCCCTGGAATGAATCTCGGAAGGAGAACAGTGATTGCGTGAGATGGACCTGTCCCTCGACAAACTCGCGCAGTCGGCGCCTTTCGTCCACGTGTTCAAGTAAGGATGCCAGATGCGGTTCCAGATCGGCCGGTTCGTATGCCACATCCTCCCGCCATTTGATCCAATCGGCTACTTGCGCGGCAGTCTCCAGATCCAGAGAGATTTGCTTCCCATTATCGCGCAGCCATTGCTGGCGTTTCCAGTGTTTCAAGAAAAAGATTCGTAAAGTCCAGGATGGTTTCTGACTTGTAGGGGCAAAGACCTCGCGCACTTGCTCGTACAGAGCCTCGACTTTGGAGTGCAAGTGATCGGGCATCATACGCTTCACCTGGTAGATGGGATAGAAGCATTCGGTGATGGCGTGGGTGCGGATATAAGCGTAGAGCGATTGCTTGGGCGGCAGAGCCTCAACGCTTCGCACGATCTCCGCAAATTCGGCTCGGGAGAGCGTCTCGCCCGCGTGTTCGGACAGAGCCCGGTAGGCCTCGTCGCCCAGGATAGCCACGGCGCGGCTGATCCCGTCCTGTTGGCGTTTGCCCAGGATGCGCCCGGCGCGTCCCAGGCGCTGTAAAAGCTCGTCGCCGTAGTGGGCGTCGCAGACGAGGAAGTCGATGTTCTGCCGCGCCTTGTTCAACTTCTTGAAGTTATAGCCGATGTCCACGGTAGGCGTCGCCAGGATCAAGGGCCGGCCGGTGGCCTGGATGCGCCGTTCCTCCGGCTCCGGGCCGGTGATGCGACCCAAACGCGCCTCCCCGACGGTGCGTCGCAGAGCAGTGTAACAGGCGTTGATCCGCCACAGGGCGCTGCTGATCAATGCGCCATCCTCGCCATTGTCTAACCATTGGGCCAACGTTCTCCGGCGCTCAGTCGCCCAATCCTGGATTTGCCCGACCGCCAATGTCACCTCCAAGGGCGTCAACACCGGTGTGACGGGGTAATCGGCGCTCGCTTCCGGTTCGGTGTGCGGCGCGACCAGCGTCCAGCGCTCGTCGAAGACCCGGTTCAGGTATGTCTCCACGTGGGGATTGGGTGTCGCCGAGAGCAAGCAAACCCGGCGCCCATCCTGGAAATAGCCGAACTCCTGGGAAATAACGAAGAAGAAAAGGAAGTTCGCCAACTGCTTGCTGTCGTAATAATGAAACTCGTCGATGACGGTGTAATCGAAGGCGGTGAGGAATTTCTGGAAGACGTTGCGCTGATCGTGAGAACCGTAGCGGAAGTAGAGGGCGTAGTAGAAGATGTCGGGGTTGGTGACCAAGATAAGCGGTCGCTTGCGATAATCATCCGGCGGGATGCCTAACGCCTCCGCATAGGTCAGCGGATTTTGGATCAGCCGTTGCAGCGTCTCGCCGGGGCGCTGGCCCTCCATCATCTGCCGCAACAATGAGGCGTGCACCTCGGCCACCAGGAAGTCGAGATGGTGCTTTTCCACAAACGCGCGGATGTCTTCGGCGTGCTGGTGGAGCAAGGCGTTGGTCGGCGCGATGAAGAGCACGTGCTTGCCCTGCCCGTCGAGGTCGAAGAGATGGAGCAGGCTGGCGATGGTTTTGCCGGCGCCGGTGTTGTAGGCGTTGACCACCAGGTGGTGCTTGTGTAACGCTCGGTGGGTGCGCCACTGGTGGTAGAGCGGCGGGTGTTCCAG
>DAOTUC010000103.1:0-22606 GCA_034437315.1 Anaerolineae bacterium | reverse complement strand
TTAATGTGCTGTTAAAGGTGATGCGGTACCATTACGGCGTTTGTCCGATACTTGACGCTTTACGTTTTAATTTCGAGGTGTTGGTATGAGGAAGTTTGTTGATCAAGGTGTACAATACATCCTTTTCTTGAGCGCGATGACGGCGATTTTCATCGTCTTCTTGATTCTCTTTTTCACCGCCCGCGAGGGGGTACAAGCCTTTCGGGAGATCGGCTTGGTCGATCTGCTGACCGGGACCGTCTGGCGACCGGGGCGCGATAGTTTCGGCATCCTGGCGATGATTCTGGGGTCGGTGCTCGTCACCGTGGGCGCTATCCTCCTGGGCGTTCCCCTGGCGGTGGGCGGGGCGGTTTTCCTGGCCGAGGTCGCGCCTAACTGGACGCGCGAGACCGTGCGCCCGGCGCTGGAACTGCTGGCGGGCATTCCGTCGGTGGTCTACGGCCTGTTCGGCATGGTCGTGCTGGTGCCGTTGGTGCGGCGGATTCCTGCGCCGCGCAACACTGGTTTCGGGTTGCTTTCCGCCTCGATGGTCCTGGCGGTGATGATTTTGCCGACGATCACCAATATCGCCGAGGACGCGATTCGAGCGGTGCCCCGGCAGTACAAGGAGGGGTCGCTGGCGCTGGGCGCCACTCACTGGCAGACCATCGTCAGCGTGATCATCCCCGCCGCCCGGTCGGGCATCGTCGCCGCCATTATCCTGGGGGTGGGGCGGGCGTTGGGCGAGACGATGGCCATGATCATGGTGATTGGGAATTCGGTCATCATTCCCCAACCGCTGAACAACAATCCATTGACCATCGCCCTCAGCCAGGCCCGCACGCTGACGGGCAACATCGCCGTCGAGATCGCCTACGCGACCGGCCTGCACGAGAGCGCGATTTTTGCCACCGGCGTGGTGCTCTTCGTGCTGATCATCATTGTGAACAGTTCGGCCCGCTTGTTGATGCGGGGTAAAGCGACTTGATGGAAGGTGAATGAAATATGGCTCGAGAGGTCTCTATGCAACAGATAGGTGTGCGTTTATCGGGCGGGGCGCAGAAATCGAACATCGCCCGGCGGCATATTGTTCAGCAGCTGGCCTTCGCGTTGATGTGGCTGGCGGCGATTTCGACCGTCCTTGTGCTCGTGTTGGTGGTGGGATACGTGCTCGTGGAGGGCGCGCGCGTCGTCGATTGGGAATTCCTCTCGACGCCCCCACGCGGCGGCCTTTCGGCCGAGGGAGGCATTTCGACGACGATCATCACGACGTTTTACCTGGTGCTCCTGACAGCGGCGATTGCGGCGCCCCTGGGCGTCGGCGCAGCGATCTACCTGGTGGAGTACGCGGGCGAGGGGCAGGGAACCAGTGGCCTGACGGCGTTCCTGGTCAGTGTGGCCCGCTTTGGCGTGGAACTTTTGGCGGGGGTGCCTTCGATCATCTTTGGCCTGTTTGGCTACGCGCTCTTCGTCGTCACGTTGAACGCTTTCACGGGCGGGTTCTCGCTGCTTTCGGCCTCTTTGGCCGGCGCTTGCCTGGTCTTGCCGGTCATCATCCGGGCCAGCGAGGAAGCGTTGCGGGCCGTGCCGCGCGCTTACCGGGAGGGCAGCCTGGCGCTGGGCGCCACCAAGTGGCAGACGATCTGGCAGGTCGTGTTGCCGGCGGCCGCGCCTGGCATCGTCACCGGCATCGTCCTGAGCGTGGGGCGCATTGTCAGTGAGACGGCGGTCTTTTTCGTCACCTTGGGCGGTACGCATCACGCCCCCCAGTCGATCAAGCAGGGCGGGCGCACGATGGCCTTGCACGTCTACTACCTGGCGATGGACACCCGCGCTTTCGATAAAGCGATGGGCACCGGGGCGGTTCTCATCGTGACGATTATTCTGATTAACTTGACGATCAATTTGATCTCGCGACGTCTGACCGCGGGATTGAAGGGGAGATAATATATGTCAGTGAATGGCGCGAAATTGGAGGTTAAGGATTATTGCCTCTATTATGGGCAGTTTAAAGCGTTGTGCGATATCAACATCAAGATACCGGCCAACGAGATCACGGCCATCATCGGCCCTTCCGGCTGCGGCAAATCCACCTTCTTGCGCACGTTTAACCGGATGAACGATCTGATACCGGGTGTGCACGTCGAGGGTGAGGTCTTGATGGATGGGACCGATCTGTTTGGCATGGACCAGGTCGAGTTGCGGCGATACGTGGGCATGGTCTTCCAGCGTCCCAATCCGTTCCCCAAGTCGATCTTCGACAACGTGGCCTACGGCCCCCGCGTCAACGGCATTAGGGACAAGGGCCAGTTGGGGGAGATCGTCGAGCGCAGCTTGCGGCGGGCGGCGATCTGGGACGAGGTCAAGGACGATCTGGGCAAGTCGGCGTTGGCCCTCTCCGGCGGTCAACAGCAGCGCATATGCATCGCGCGGGCGTTGGCCGTCCAGCCGGAGGTGATCCTGATGGACGAGCCGGCCTCGGCGCTGGACCCGATCGCCACGCTGCGCATCGAGGAGTTGATCCAGCAACTGAAAGAGGATTACACCATCGTCATCGTGACGCACAACATGCAGCAGGCGGCGCGGGCCTCCGATTTTACCGCATTCTTTATGATGAACGAGGAGCGGGGCGGTTACCTGGTGGAGTATAGCTCCACCAAGGGCCTGTTCACCAATCCCAAGCACAAGCAGACTGAGGATTATATCACCGGGAGATTTGGATGAGTCAGATGACTGTATTGTTTCTATGTACGGGTAACTCGGCCCGCAGCCAGATGGCGGAGGGGCTGGTCAACCACTTTTTAGGCGAGCGCTGGACGGCGTTTTCGGCCGGGACGTCGCCGAGCGGTTACGTCCACCCGCTGGCGGTGCAGGCGATGGCGGAGCTGGGCGTCGACATCTCTGGACAGCGCTCTAAATCGACCGACGAGTTCCGGGACGAGACCTTCGATCTCGTGGCGACGGTGTGCGATCACGCCGCCGCCAATTGCCCAGTCTGGTTGGGGCGGGGGCGCACGGTTCACCTGGGTTTCCCCGATCCGGCGGCGGCGACTGGCAGTGAAGAAGAACAGTTGGCCGTTTTCCGCCAGGTGCGGGACGGCTTGCGGGAGGAAATTTTCACCTACCTCGAACGTGTGGAGACCGAATAGGAGTTTATATGGTTCGAGAGACGTTTGAACGGGAATTGCGCCATCTGCAGGACGAGACCTTGATGCTGGGCAGTATGGTGGAAAGCGCCATTATGGAATCAGTCGCTGTGCTGAAGCGACGGGATCGGGCGGGCGCGGAGCGTCTTATCGCCCAGGATCACCGGATTAACCAGAAACGCTTCGAGATTGAGGACCAGGCGGTGGGATTGATCGCGACCCAGCAGCCAATGGCGGTCGATTTGCGGACCATCGCGGCCGTGCTGGACATCACCCACGAGTTGGAGCGCATCGGCGATTACGCCAAGGGCATCGCCCGGATCACGTTGATGCTGGGCCAGCGTCCGTTGATCAAACCCCTGGTCGATGTGCCGCTAATGGCCGAGAAAGCGTGCGACATGCTGCATCGCGCCCTGGAGGCCTTCGTGCAGCGGGACGTCGAAACGGCGCGCGCCATCCCGCGTGAGGACGACGAGGTCGATTGCCTTTACAACCAGGTGTATCGCGAACTGGTCACCTACATCTTGAGCGATCCCGCCGAGATTGAGCGGGCGAATTACCTGCTGTGGGTCGCCCACAACCTGGAACGGGCCGCGGACCGGGTGACCAACATCTGCGAGCGGGTGATCTTCACCGTCACCGGCGACATGGTGGAATTGGACGTCAAGGAGTCGGAGGGGGTGAGCTTGGAAGCGATCAGATAGACTTGACGTTATTCCTATGTCTGTTACAATCTGCCCTGGATTTTTGGTATTGCGCTGTTTGTCTTATCTCATATCCAGGGCTATTTTTGCATGCAATGTGATACCTGTAAGGCAGCATCTTTCTCGCCGTCGAAACCCACCCTCCTTTTTCGGCGGATCTTTCCTATACCCACAACTTTCAATTTATCGGTACTGATCGTGCTGTTGGCGTTGATTGTCGCCGGTTGCCGGTCGGGGCAGACCGACGCGGCGGATGGCGCGCCCACGGCGGCGAGCACGATCGAGAACAAAGGTTCCGACACACTGGTCAACCTGGCGCTCGCCTGGGCCGAGACCTACATCCACGCTTATCCCGACGTGCGCATCTCCGTCACCGGCGGCGGGTCCGGGACAGGTATCGCGGCGATGATCAACGGCACGGTCGACATCGCCAACGCCTCGCGGGCGATGAAGCCAGAGGAGATCGACGCGGCCCGGGCGAACGGCATCGATCCGGTGGAGTTTGTCGTGGCCCGCGACGCCATCGCCGTCGTCATCCATCCCTCGAATCCGGTGGATGGTCTCACGCTGCGGCAGATTTCCGACATCTACACCCGGAAAATCACCAACTGGCGCGAGGTGGGAGGTGAAGACCGGCCTATCGTACTTCTTTCGCGGGAATCGAATTCCGGCACCTACATCTATTTCCTGGAGAACGTGGTCCGCCTGGGGGATAAGGAGAGCGACCTGTTGTTCTCGCCCGACACGCTCCTAATGCCCTCGTCTGAAGGAATCAGCGCCGAGGTGCGGCAGAACCCCAACGCCATCGGTTACGATGGGCTGGGTTACGTGACCCACGATCAGAAGATGGTCGCCGTGGCGCGGGACGCCGACGCTTCCTACGTGCTGCCGTCGGTCCAGACGGTCAACGATGGTTCTTACCCGATCTCGCGCCCGCTCTACATGTATACCGCCGGCGAGCCAACCGGGGAGATCGCCGCTTACCTGGATTGGATCCTCGGCGATGGGCAATCGTTGGTTTCGGAACTGGGTTTCGTTCCGTTGGCGTTGGAGTAGGAGTTTTTCCATTGAACACATTAGACGAGTCGCTTGCTTCTCGCCGGCGCTGGCTTGAATTTTTCATCGAGGCGCTGATCCGCGTCCTGGGATTCTCCAGCATCGCTTTTGTGCTGCTCATCTTCTTGTTCCTGGCGCGAGAGGGTTTGCCCGTCTTTTTCGAGGCGCCTTTGGGCAACCTCGTGGGCGTCCTGTGGTATCCCTCGTTTGATCTGTTTGGCGTAGCGCCCTTGCTCCTGGGATCGCTTCTGGTCACCGTGACCGCCATCGCCATCGCGCTGCCCCTGGGGGTAGCGACGGCGGTTCTGGTGCGCGAGGCGGCGCCGGCCTGGGCGCGCGAATTGCTCAAACCGATGATCGAGGTGTTGGCTGGCATTCCGTCGGTCGTGTTGGGCTTCTTCGGGATGACGTTGGCGGCGCCCCTGGTGCGCGAGACGCTGGGCGCGCCGACCGGCCTGACCGCCTTCACCGGCGCGCTCATCCTGGCCTACATGTCGTTGCCGACCATCATCAGCGTGGCGGAGGACGCGCTGGATGCGGTGCCCAAGAGCTACCGGGACGCCGGGTTGTCGATGGGGGCCACCCAATGGCAGACGATCTGGCGAGTGGTGGTGCCGGCGGCCCGCTCGGGCATCGTCACGGCGGTGATGCTGGGGTTAGGGCGGGCCATTGGCGAGACGATGGCGGTGATGATGGTGACGGGCAACGCGGCCCGTATGCCTCTCACGCTCGATTCGCTGTTCCGCCCCGCTCGCACGATGACGGCGACCGTGGCGGCCGAGATGGGGGAGGTGGCCCAGGGCAGCGTGCATTATCACGCGCTCTTTGGGATTGGCATCATCCTGTTCGTCTTGACGTTCGCTATCAACCTGGCGGCGGCCTCGACGATTTTCAAGAAGCGGCGTCGGGGAGGCTTGCGCTGATGAATCGGTACACGGTGCAGCGGATTGGTTTCGCTCTGTTGGTCCTGGCGGCGTTGCTCGTCGTCGTCCCCATCCTGTTCGTCATCGGCGCCATCGTGGTGCAGGGCATAGGGGCGATCGATTGGGAATTCCTCACGGCAATGCCGCGCGACGGCATGAAGGCGGGCGGCATTTTCCCCGCCATCGTCGGCACACTGTTGCTCACCCTGGGCACCGCCCTGGCTGCGATCCCGGTGGGCGTGGGTGGGGCGATCTACCTGTCGGAGTACGCGCCCGATCACTGGGTCACGCGCGCCATTCGTTTGGCCATCATCAACCTGGCGGGGATTCCGTCGGTGGTGTATGGCCTATTTGGCCTGGGCTTGTTCGTGCTTTTCTTGAACTTCGGGACGTCGCTCCTGGCCGGCTCATTGACGCTGGCGATCATGACGCTGCCCATCATCATCAGCGCTTCCGAAGAGGCCTTGCGCGCAGTGCCGACCGAGTTCCGCACCGTCAGCGCCAGCCTGGGCGGCACCCGGTGGCAGGGCATCCGCCACATCGTGTTGCCCCAGGCGCTGCCGGGCATCATCACCGGCGTCATCCTGGGTATCTTGCGGGCGGCCGGAGAGACCGCGCCGATCCTGTTCACTGTGGCGGCCTTTTTCCTGCCCCGCTTGCCCCAGTCGATATTCGACCAGACGATGGCGCTGCCGTATCACCTGTACGTCATCAGCACCCAGGTGCCCGGTATGCCGGCCGACGTACAATATGGCACGGCTTTGATCCTGCTCGTCCTGGTGCTCTCGATGAACGTCGCGGCGACGCTCATCCGCAGCTACTACCGGCGACGACGACAATGGTGATGGCTCTATGATGCAAGCGAAAATTCGCATCGAGCGGGTCAGTTATTTCTACGGCCGCAAGCAGGCGCTGAAGGATGTCAGCGTCGACGTACCGGAAAAGGCGATCACGGTCTTCTTTGGCCCGGCCGGCGGCGGCAAGACGACGCTGTTGCGTTTGATTAACCGTTTGAACGATCTGGTGGACGGCGTGCGGATGTCCGGGCATATCTACCTGGATGGAGGGGATGTCTACGATCCCCAGGTCAACGCGCCCCAGTTGCGCCGACGGGTGGGCATGGTGTTTGCGTTGCCTCTGCCCCTGCCCGGCACCGTCCGGGAAAACGTGATCTACGGGCTGATGTTGGCCGGTGTGCGAGATCAGGCCTTACAGGACGAGATGTTGTTTCGCAGCCTCAATCAGGCGGCCCTGTGGGACGAGGTCAAAGATCGCCTGGACGACCCCGCCAGCGCGCTCTCCGGCGGTCAGCAGCAGCGCCTGTGTATCGCCCGCAGCCTGGCCCTGGAACCGGAGGTCTTGTTGCTCGACGAGCCGACGTCGGGGCTGGACCCTATCTCGACCGCCAAGGTGGAGGAATCGCTGTTCAAACTTAAAGAGGATTACACCATCGTCATTGTGCCCCACAGCATCCAACAGGCGGCCCGCGTGGCTGACGAAGCGGCTTTTTTCTTGATGGGAGAGTTGATCGAACATCAACCGGGTAAGCAAATTTTCACCACGCCCCAGGAGAAGCGAACCGAGGATTACATCACCGGCCGATTTGGATAGCGGGATATTTTCAATGTGTAAAATTGAGGTCAAACGTCTCAACTTCTTCTACCACAGCTTTCAGGCCCTATCGAACGTCGAGATAGAAATCCGAGACCGGCGGATCACCGCGCTGATCGGGCCATCAGGATGCGGCAAGTCCACGTTTTTACGCTGCCTCAACCGGATGAACGACACGATTCCCGGCGCGCGTCTGGAGGGCCAGGTGTTTTTGGATGGCGCGCACATCTACGCCCCAGATACCGACGTGGTCAAATTGCGGCGGCGAGTGGGGATGGTCTTCCAACGCCCCAATCCTTTCCCCCAGTCGGTCTTCGACAACGTGGCCTTTGGCCCGCGTGTGTTGGGGTTACACCGACAGGAAAGCCTGGACGGGATTGTCGAGCGGAGCTTGCGCGGCGCGGCTTTGTGGGACGAGGTCAAGGATGATCTGAAACAGGATGCGTTGGCGCTTTCCCTGGGGCAGCAGCAGCGCTTGTGCATCGCGCGCACCATCGCCATCAAACCGGAGGTGATCTTGATGGACGAGCCCTGTTCGGCGCTGGACCCGATCTCCACGTTGCAAATTGAGGAGTTGATGCAGGAACTCAAAGACGAGTATTGTATCGTCATCGTCACGCACAGTATGCAACAGGCGGCGCGCGTCTCCGATTGGACCGGTTTCTTCTGGTTGGGCGAACTGGTGGAATTTGGCGCGACCGAGACCCTGTTCACCCGCCCGCAGAAGCAATTGACCGAGGATTATATCACCGGGCGGGCCGGATAGAAACGTATTGGAGGAATTCAGATGGTACGAGAGACTTTCGAGCGGGATTTGCAGAGGCTTCAGGACGAGGTTCTGGTCCTGGGCAGCATGGTGGAGAACGCCATCGTCAAATCGGTGCAGGACCTCAAGCGGCAGGATCAAGAGGCGGCCAGGGAATTGATCGCCGGGGACCGGAAGTTGAACGAAAAGCGCTTCGCCATTGAGGATGAAGCGTTGACGCTCATCGCAACGCAACAACCCATGGCGGGCGATCTGCGCGTCATCGCCGCCGTGTTGGACATTACTCACGAATTGGAGCGAATTGGGGATTACGCCAAGGGAATCGCCAAGATCAACCTGATGATCGGCAAAGAGCCTTTCATCAAGCCACTGGTCGACGTGCCGCGTATGGCGGAGAAGGCGCGCGACATGCTGCACCGCGCGTTGGAGGCTTTTATCAATCAGGATCAGGCCTTAGCTCGATCCATTCCGCCGGAGGATGACATTGTCGATTGTCTCTACAACCAGGTCTACCGGGAGCTGATGACGTACATCCTGGGGGATACCAGGGCCATCGATCAGGCGAATTATCTGTTGTGGGTGGCGCACAACCTGGAACGGGCGGCCGATCGGGTGACCAACATCTGCGAGCGGGTGGTTTTCACCGTCACCGGCGAGATGACCGAGTTGGACTCGGAGGACAACGCCGCGCCCTAGACTCGTTTGGCCAATGCCAACGCGCGAGCGACCGCCTCTTGCGGGGCGTCGACGTAGATGATGGGCGCGCGGGGATGCCCCTCGCGCCTTATTTGCCACGTCCCTAAACCCACCACCGGCGTGTCGAGACGCAGCGCGAAGGCGATCTCGCTCAACGTGCCGTAACTTCCGCCGATGGCGATGACCGCCTGGGCGCTGCGGGCGATGACGGCGTTCCGCGCCTCGCCCAGCCCCGTGACGATGGCGACGTCCACGTAAGGGTTGGCCTGATCCCGGTTCGCGCCCGGCAGGACGCCGATGGTCAATCCCCCGGCCGCCTTGGCCCCCCGGCAGGCGGCTTCCATCACCCCGCCCCGCCCGCCGCAGATGAGGGCCGCGCCAGCCTCCGCCAGCGCCCGGCCCACCGCCTCGGCGCGTCGAAGGTCCTCGTCTGTAGCCGTCGATCCGCCGATGACGCCGATAACGTCAACTGTCGGTGACATCAGCTCCCCTCGTTTCCTCGGAGTGGGAATGCCTCCAACGTGCTATACTCGGCGCCGCTCGGTTTGAGCACGCTCTGGATCAGCTCGAAATGGTCGAGCGGCGCTTCTCCCAGGACGCCGACCGTGGCGTCTGCCAGCGCGTCGCTGATGCGCTTCAGGCCCCGGCGATCTGTGCGCCGGTTGACCCGACCCAACGTCAGGTGCGGGTGAAATTTGCGCCCTTCCGGCTCGTATCCCAGATGGCTCATCGCCTCTTCGATGGCGGCCTGGAGCGTCTCCAGCAGGCCGGTCGGTTCGTGCACGCTGACCCACAGCACGCGGGGGCGGCTGGGCCGGGGAAAGCATCCCAGCTCTTGGACGGTGTAGGCGCCGGTAGGCGCGTGTTGGGCCACGGACGCCAGCGCCCGTTTGATCCCCGGCAGTTTGTCGACAGGCGTGTCGCCCAGGAACTTGAGGGTGAGGTGAATGCCGCCCGATTTCACCCAGCGGATGCTGTTGGGCGGGACGTCCACCGCGAGTTTATTCTGTAGCCGGCTGAGCGCCTCCAGAATCGCCTGGGGAACGGGCGCGGCGATGAACGTGCGGATGGTGTCTTTTTTAGCCATATCAAAAATCCCAATCTGGTTTAGGTTGAGGCAATCGCAAGCCCCAATCGAGTTGTTCCAATAGCGCCGGAGGCGCGGAGAGGTCGTCGGTCACGGCGAGGCCGCTGGCAGGTTGCACGCCCAGCCACAGGCGGGTGAACGCGCCGACCGACGCGCTCAGGGTGGGGAGGGTGGGGTCGCGGCCCGGCTCGGCGCCCGACGAAGGCCCCAGGTCGACGACGTAATCGCCGGAGAGGCCACGCCACGCTTCATCGTCTGGCAAGAAGCGTTCGATGGGATCGCTGAGGGAGAGGTTGAAGCGCACCGTGTCGCCGCGCAGGTGGGTGTGGTCCAGGCAGCCTGCCAGGTCGCAGATGCGCATCTGCCAATAGGCCTTGGCCCGGATGCGCGACTCGAATTTCGAGCGTTCGCTGATCTGCTGGCGGGTAAAGGGACATTCGAGCAGGTCTTGTAGTTGGATCGACTGCGGTTCTCGCATCTGGATCAAGCGCACTTGATCCCCCAGGTTGCGGATGAGAGCCATCAATTCCAGGAATTGTTCCGCAGTCTGGTAGGTCATCCACAAGACCTGATAAGGGCCGTGCTCCATCTCCCGGCTCGTCAGCCAGACGTGATGGCTGAGCGCCCCGTCCGGCCCGTCGCAATAGCCCAGGCCGAAGCTCTTATCGCTCCAGGCCATGTCGCCCCGCGTGATTCCGACAGGGTGCAGGTTGACGGCCCCGTGGCCTCGCCGGCGCGCCTGGCGCGCGGCGTGGACCATCTCCCAATCGTCGTGCGTCAGCCGGCGTGGTATGCGGGCCTCGACCGGAATTCGGAGGCGGGCCGGGTCGAAACTGGCCCAGTGTTCGTAACTCCCGTTGCCGAAACCGAGCTGATTGTAGAAGCCTTGCTCGAAAATACCCAGCCCGACGACCATCGCGCCGTCGCTCGCGTCCTTGGCGATGGCGCGGGCGGTCAAGCGGCTGGCTAGCCCCTGCTTGCGGGCCACGTGGCTGGTGGTGACGGAGGTGACGGCGGCGAAGGGGATGTCCTGATCCACGTGGCGGATCTCGCCGGAGGCCGAGAGGACGGCGCATTCCGCCTCCCCGTCGATCCGGGCGACCAGCGCCCGGCTGTATTCGATGAAGATGTCGGCCGCGGCGATCTCTTTCTCGTCCCCCTTGGTCATCCAGCCAACCTCGAACCAGATGCGGTGGACGGCCTCTTTGTCTTTGTCGGGATCGTATGGATGATATTCGATGTTCATACTTGTCATTCCTGATTATGATGCGCCTGCGTTGAGTTCCAGGGTCTCGATGGCGCCGGAAGCGAGGTCGATGATCAACAGGCGATTGCGCAATAACTTGCCGTCGTCCAACAGGCCCGCCTGGTCGAGCAGGATTTTGACGACCTCTTGCGCTTCCCATGCGGCGACCATCATCGGCGTGGTCGCTGGCGTGCCCAGTTCCGCCTCCAGGCCCTGTTCGGGCAGTTCGTCGACCCGGCCGTAGACGGCGTGCAGCCCGACGTCCTCGGGAAGGATCGTCATCACCTGGCCCAGGAAACCGGCGATGCTGCCGTGAACCATCGGGATGCCCAGGGCTTGCGCGCCATCCTGGAGTGTGACGCGGATGGGGAGGCGGTCGAGGGCGTCCACGACGACGTCGATCCCTTCCAGCAGCCGGGGCAGGTTCTCGGCGGTGAGCATCTCCTGGTGGGCGATCACCTCGACGGCGCTGTTGATCTGGGCGATGCGTCGCCGGGCGGCCTCGACCTTGGACAGCTTCAGATTATTCTCGGCGCTGAGAAGTTGCCGGTTGAGGTTGTGCTCGGCGAAGACGTCGCCGTCGATCACGACCAGTCGCCCGACACCTGTGCGGGCCAGCGCCTCCGAGACGTAACCGCCCAGGCCGCCTTGCCCCACGATGGCGACGGTCGATTGGAGAAGCGTGATCTGCCCCGCCACGCCGAGCGTGCCGACGTTGCGCAGGTAGCGCCAGGGGATGATGTCGGCTTCCAGCGCGGCCAATTCGATCCCGCGGATGGCGCGACCGGTATCTTCGGCCAGCGCGCGCACGTCTCGCTGCCGGATGATGCGTCCGTCCGCCGCCGATTTCGCCAGCGCTTGCATGCGTTCTAGAAGGGTGGTCATCGCCTACCTCCGTTCCGGTCCTTGTTTTCTGTTTCGCGCTTACAGTGATGGCTGTGGACGGTCCCTGACCGGGCCGCCGTCAAGCGCTTTCTTCGTACAGCATACCTCGCAAACGAGCGGCGACCATCTCAATGGCGACCTCGTTAAATCCCCCTTCAGGGATGATGACGTCGGCGTATCGCTTGCTCGGCTCGACGAACTCCAGGTGCATTGGGCGAACTGTCGAGAGATATTGTTCGCAGACCGATTGGGGAGTGCGTCCTCGTTCTTCAATGTCCCGTTTTAGCCGGCGGATGAAGCGCACGTCGGCGTCCGTGTCGACGTAAATTTTGACGTCAAACAGCGCTCGCAATTCGGCGCTGACGAATACCAGGATGCCCTCGACCAGAATCAGGGGGGCGGGGCGGATGACGTCTGTTTGCTGGGTGCGTGTGTGCGTGGTGAAATTATAGACCGGTATCTCGACGGCGTGACCCTCCCGCAGGGTCTTCAGGTGTTCGACGAGCAGTTCCGTTTCCAGGGCATTCGGATGATCGTAGTTGACCTGGTCCCGTTGCTCTGGCGGCAGATGTCCGTGATCGCGATAATAGGCGTCGTGGGGGATGTAGGACACGTGCTCCGCCCCTACTTGCTCCAGGATGCGATGGGCGACCGTCGTTTTTCCCGACCCGGTGCCGCCGGCTACACCTATGATGATCGATTTCATAAGTTTCCTCGTCTAGGGGCATTGTGTGATGAGGATGGCGAGTAACACCAGGGCCAGGACGCGCAGCGCTGCCCGCAGTTGCCAGGGATGACGGGGCGCTATCCTTGCCTCCATCCAGGCCCCCTCCCAGGCCCCCGCCCAGACCAGCCAGGTCCCGACGAGGCCGCTGGTGTGGGTCGGTCTATACCAGGCGATTCCCCATCGCCACAGATCGACGAGCGCGACCCCGCCGACGGTCACGGTCAGTATGGCAAAGGCCGCCTGGGCCATCCACGCCGGCGCGTCGTTTGGCCGGTCTGTTTCGCCGTCGTGCTCGGATGATTGCTCTTTCTCTCTCTCCTCTGGCCAGTCGAATGCTTGCGCGCCCAGCCCGCCGGCGGCGGCGATCGATGCGAGAAGGATGGGGGAAGAGGGGAGCGCGCAGTCGGCGGGCGCGCCAATCGCCCAGGCGAGGCACAGGCCGGTCAGGAGTATGGCTATCGCCGCCTGCCACACGCTCCGCGGGCGTCTGGTCAGTGGCAGGACAGCCAGCGCCGCCATGACGGCCAGGGCGGCGAAGCGAACGTCGCCCCGCCCGCTCGCCAGCGCGGCGATCAATAGCGCGCTTCCCGCGCCCCATCGGATGATCGTTCTCACGCGAGAAAGCTGAAACCGGGGGATTCGAGCGCCCCAAATCGTCATTCCAAGGGCGACCAGCAACATCCCGCACGCCAATCCGGAGAGGATTACGCCGATGGACACAGGTTTTCGTCCTTTGACGCGCTTTCGATGGTCGCAGCGCCCGCCATAGGTGGGTCGTGACCGGACAATTCGACTCGCTCGTCCGTCTCTTTGATCCACGTGCGACGTGGGGGCCACGTCATTTGACCCAAGATGCCGATGATCAAGATTACGATTCCCATGGTCGTCGGCCAGCGTCCGGGATTGCGCGTGACGCTCAATTGGACGTAAGGGGTGGGCGTGAGCGCCAGGTCGACGTCCTCCAGGGGGATAGCGCTCTCCTCCGCGCCTTCGACGACGTGCTCGGCCACAAGTTGCCCGGATGGGCTGCGATACGCCTGCACGACGATGGGCGCGTATGGGGTGTCTGCATCATTTGCCTCATTTGCCTCACCTATCTCACCTGTCTTACCTATCTCATTCGGCTCATAGGTCTGGGTGGTCAAGCGGACGATCAATTGTGCGTCGGGGATGGCGAAATACTGATCTTCGATGAGCGGGAGAATCAGGTGGAAGACCGGATCCGATTTGACCGTCTGTTGGATTGGCAAGGGATCGCCTGCCCTGTCGTTGGCTTGCACGGTCATCCCGGGCCCTCGTTGGTGCACCACGGGTGTGACGCCCCGGCTGTGCGCGACTTGCGGGTCGCTTCCTCCGCTTAGCGCGATCCAGTGATTGGCGCCCGGGAGCGCTATGCGCTCCGTCCCTTGGATGATGAGCCTGTCGGTCTGCCAGCCCCCGACGTGACCGACGAGCAGCCCTGCCAGGAGCAGCAGCGCCCCGCCGTGGAGGAGGATGGAGAAGGCGTGGGGCCAGGGCCAGCGGTCGATCTGGATGCACGCGGTCTCATCGTCGGTCAGGACGCGATACCATTTCTGTCGATTGAGCGCCTCGATCACGTCGCTTGTTAGGCCAGGGGGCGCTTCTCGCCAATCGTCGTCCGGCGACGCGGCCGCGCGGCTGCGTCGCAACCGATCGATCGCCTCGACCAATCTCAGGGTTAGCGCGCCGGCGAGAAGGGCGACCAGCGTGCGGAAGAGCAATGAGCTGGGGACGTCGAAAAGCCCCAGGGCCTGCATCGTCGGAGTCGCCGCACCGAAACGGTTTTGGACGTCGAATAGCCATTGGGCGTAGGCGACGGGGTCGTTGTTTGGCGTTTGAGGGAGCCAGGCGGTGAGGAGCAATCCAGCCGAAACGCCCAGCAGCAACCCGATGATGACGGGCTCGCTGCTGAGGATTTCCCACGTGGTGCGCCAGAGGTCGCGTGGCGTTTCAATAGTCATAGTATCTGATATAGAAAGAATGCCCCAGTTTGACGTGGGGCTAGCTGCAACACGGTTCAGTTAAGGTGGAAAACTCAGCCCCTTGGGCGGTTTTACCCCAGAGACGGCTGACAAGCTGTGGCTGCACTTAAAAAGGCGCATTCACCGTATTGGGGCTTACGTAGTAAAAGCCACCCTTGGGAATCGAACCCAAAACCTATCGCTTACGAAGCGATTGCTCTGCCGATTGAGCTAGGGTGGCGCACACCGCATTATACCAGCATTGGAGTTGCATGGCAAATTGAAAAGGGCGGGTTTAGTCGAACATGTGTCGGATGGCTTAACTTTTAAGATAGAGAGAAACACTGTATAATGAGCGCCTTGATTAAATCACACACATAGTGTAGGCTGAGTATAACAAAACGATGAAAAAATCTGAAACGGGTAAACGAACGTCTATATCTTGGAAGCGCAACCTGGTAGTTATTTGGCTTACCGAGTTGATCGCTATTGTTGGCTTTACCATCGTGATCCCGCTGTTGCCGCTCTACATACGGGAGCTGGGTGTACAGGGGGAGCGTGAGGTTCGTATGTGGGCCGGGGCCATTTTCTCGGCCCATGCCGTGACGATGACGGTTTTCGGCCCAATCTGGGGCGCGCTGGGAGATCAGCGGGGGCGCAAGCTGATGGTCGAGCGGGCGATGTTCAGCGGCGCTTTTGTAATCGCCCTGATGGGATTGGCCCAGTCCGTGCAACAGTTGACGCTCCTCCGGGCGGTGCAAGGCGCGCTGACCGGCACGGTCACGGCGGCCAATGCGCTCGTCGCGACGACCGCGCCGCGCGAGCGCACCGGCTATGCGTTGGGCGCGCTCCAGATGGCGATTTATGCCGGCGCGTCGGTGGGCCCTTTGATCGGCGGCGTGATAGCCGACGCCTGGGGTTTTCGGGCCACTTTTTGGATAACGAGCGTCTTGTTGTTTGTAGCTGCCCTGAGCGTGACGTTTTTCGTACAGGAGGCGTTCGAGCCGCGCAAGTCGACGGGGATGTCGGAGACTGCGGAGGATGGCGGCCCCTGGTTTCGTCGGGTGTGGCGTTATCTGTCGCCAGTCTTAGGCTCTTCTCCCTTGCTCGTTGTGATGGGCTTGCATCTGGCGATGCGTTTGGGTGTGCGCCTGTTAGGCCCGATTTTGCCGCTCTTCGTGGAATCTGTCGCGTCGCCCGGCGCGCGGGTGGCTTCGATCTCCGGTTTGATCAGCGGCGTCAATGCGGCCGGGGCCGCCCTGGGAGCGTTGGTGTTGGGTCGCCTGAGCGACAGGGTGGGTTACCGGCGGATTTTGGTGGGCAGCGCCATTGCTTCACTCGTCTGTTATGCGCCGCAGTATTTCGTCAATTCGCCGCTGGGACTGATTCCCTTGCAGGCAGGGGCCGGCCTCGCGATGGGCGGTTGTTTGGCGGCCTTGAACGCGTCGTTGGCTCGATTATCGCCCCAGGGACAGGAGGGCATGGTCTACGGCGTGGATGCCAGTGTCGTCTCGCTGGCGAACGCGGTCGGGCCGATGGCGGGGAGTATGTTGGCTGCGTGGATGAGCTTACGCGCGCCGTTCCTGGTCGCTGCTGGGACTTTCGGGGTGGCGGGCGTGATCACCGCCTGGTTGATGCCCGCTCGAATTTCCACTGTGGATGCGCCCTTTGTGGGCCACGTACAGCGCGACGAAGGCCAGGAGCATCGCGACGAGCCCGCCCGCGTCGAATGTGATGAACCCCCAGGCGGTAGCCCTGAGCGGTGCGTGGCCCGGGGCTAGGGTGAGGAGCAGCCAGCTCTCCCCCGCCACACCGATCACTTGTTGGGCGATGATAATGAGCAGCGCCTGCCGGTGGCGCCAGGGTCGCCAGATGGCCAGCGGATAAGTAGCGTTCCACATCAGGAAGAGGATGCCAACGCCGCGGACGATCGTCCGGCCTACGACGCCTTCAATTTCAAAACCGGGCGCGTAGTCCGCCGGCCTGGCGAGGAAAGCCCAGGCGCAGCCGACGTTGAAACAAAAGATGACGGTCAGAATCAGGCGAGCCAGCCATTGTGTGATGCGCTGGTGATTCACGTGGGGCCTCCGTCTCATCACTGATCGAATTGCTGCTCAGCCCGCTCCCGCCGGACCACCGTCCGGCGGCTACAACGGGCAGACTTAGTCGTGATCTTGTTCAAACGTATGACGGGATAATTTCAGTATATCATCTTGGCTGCGCTTGTCCAGCGAGCAGGAAGGAGCTTTATGGGAAAAGTCTACTTGCATAAACCCCTCGCGATAGACGAGTATTTGGGGCGAGTTGAATCGGATAGCGGCAAGGTCTATCGCCGTCGTCTGGGTCCGGATCAATACGTCGGGCGCGTGACCCTGGATGACGGCAAGGTCTATCGTCATCGCATAGGGCCCGATCAATACCTGGGCCGGGTGACGTTGGATGACGGCAAAATTTACAGCCATCGCGTGGGGCCGGATCAGTACGTGGGCCAGGTCAAGCCGAATGGTCGCCTGTACCGGCATCGCTCCCTGGCCCTGGATGACTACCTGGGCCGCGTCGAGGGGATGCGCTCGCTGGGCGAGGGGGGCGCGGCCTTTTTGCTGCTCGTTTTACCTGTCGTCGAAGGGATTGAGATTGAGGAGAGCGAGGAATCATGACACGACCGTTTTCGATCGTCAAAGATTTTGACGTTGAGTTGGACGTTTCGCACATTTTGGAGGGGCAAGGGGTTGATGCAGAGCGAGTGCGCCCGGCTATTTACGACACGGCGCGTGAGGTGTTGGACGAGGCGCGGGCGTTGTTAGCCCCGATGGCCCTGTATGGCGTGCTGCCGGTGAAGGGTTTTCGGCATCAGCAGGTGACGCTGGGCGATGGGACGGAGGCCGTTTTCGAGGGCCCGCTGGTCGCCCGCGCCCTGGCCGGCGCCGAGGAGATCGTGTTGGTGGTCTGCACCATTGGGCCGGCGCTGGAGGCGCGCGTGGAGGCGATGACGGCGGATCGCGATATATTGCACGCGATGGCGTTGGACGGCGCCGGCGTCGCGGCCTTGCGCCTGGTCTCCGAGACGCTTTATGACCGGGTAGAGCGTAAATCGACCGCGCGTGGATGGGGATATGGCATGCGCGCCCAGCCCGGACAGGAGGGTTGGGATATCTGGCAGCAGCGGGTGTTGTTCGATCTACTCCCAGCCGAGGAAATCGGCGTCCGCCTGACCGATAGTTGCCTGATGCTGCCCCGGAAGTCGGTCTCTTTCGTCATTGGCATGGGGCCGGATATGCGGCCGGACGCGGTCGCCTGTGATTTTTGCTCTAAGCGCTCCCGCTGTCCCTGGCGCGTAGGGGTTTGACAGTCTATTTTCTTCGGGTAAAATAACGATGTGACATCTATACGAAGATGTTGGCGGTGAAACCTTTTGTGTGTGGTAGCAAGGAGGGGGTTATGACTGAGCAAACTCGCACCGATTATGACAGCGCCGGAGAGACCGAGCGAACAGAGACAGCGTCGGCCCCTCCGACCGACATGAGCGCAAGTTCTTCGCTCCGCACCGCGATGGGCCGCTTTGAGGTCTACATGGCCCAGGAGGGGTTTTCGGAGCACACGGTCAGGGCCTTCCGTTCCGATCTGAATATCCTGATGGAATTCATCGGCGTGGGGACTGCCATCGGGTCGATCTCGACCGACGATCTCAACCGCTTCACGAAGTGGCTGGTGGGCGAGCGCCACGCGCCGTGCAGTCCCAAGTCGCTGGCCCGGCGCGTGACCACCCTCAAGGTCTTTTTCGGCTGGT
Source organism: Anaerolineae bacterium (assembly GCA_034437315.1). GTDB lineage: Bacteria > Chloroflexota > Anaerolineae > B4-G1 > B4-G1 > DSAR01. The sequence continues at coordinate 4,011 of DAOTUC010000103.1, read as the reverse complement.
TGGCCGAGTCGGAGACGCTGGCCCGTGATCCATCGGCCGCGCTCGTGCACAAGCCGGTGGAGACCCCTTTGCCAGACGTCCTTTCCGACGTGGACGTCGAGCGGGCGCTGGAAGCGACCCAGGCGATGCGCGAGGCGGAAAAACCGGACGCCCGGCCCCACCTGCTGTTGACGCTGTTGCTCCACACCAGCGTCAAGAAGGGAGAATGCGCCAACATCGTGCTCAACCATTTGGACCTGAGCGATCCCAACCGGCCTTTCGTGTGGATCCGCTACGCCAATCCAAAACGTCGTCACAAGGAGCGCAAGTTGGATTTACCGCGCGGGTGGGTGGAGGTGTTGCGCGAGTATCAGGAGCAGTATCCGATCAAGGATAAACTGTTCCCCTGCACCGCCCGCAATTTGGAGTACGTGTTGGACCGGGTGGCTGAATTGGCCGAATTGCCCGACGGTATTTCCTTCGAGATGTTGCGTTGGACTTGCGCACTGCGCGATTATAAGGCCGGCGTGAAGGCGATCGAATTGCGCCAGAAGCTGGGCATCTCCAAAGTCACCTGGCGCGGAGTCAAGCAAAAGTTGAAGCGATTGGCTGTTCTGTCGTAACTGGCATTGAGACATTCGAGAGAGGGAGAGAGAGGGAAAGAGAGGAGGAAGAGAAAGCGTATGAAAAGTCGTCGCAAAGAACTGTGGTTTAACGTCCCGACGCGGCGCGCGTTCATCAACATCACGCCCGATGTGGCGGCGTGTGTGCGCGAAAGCGGCGTGCGCGAGGGGCTGGTTCTGGTCAACGCGATGCACATCACGGCCTCGGTGTTTATCAACGACGACGAGCCGGGATTGCATCAGGATTACGACGATTGGCTGGAGGAATTGGCCCCGCACGAACCGATCAGCCGTTATCGACATAACCGGACCGGCGAGGACAACGGCGACGCTCACCTGAAGCGGCAGGTGATGGGTCGCGAAGTCGTGGTTGCGATCACCGACGGTCGGTTAGACTTTGGGCCGTGGGAGCAGATATTCTACGGCGAGTTCGATGGGGGGCGCCGGAAACGGGTGTTGGTGAAGATCATCGGCGAGTGATGGACGGTTGACCTACAGAATGATCTACAGGAGACACGGGCGATGAAAATTGTTCTGGATGGGATGGGGTCGGACGATCACCCCACGCCGGATGTGGACGGTGCTGTGCAGGCGGCGCGCGAGTGGGGCGACGAGATTATCCTGGTTGGGCGAGAGCGCTTGATCCAACAGACGCTCTCGCGCTTCGATTTGACCGGCCTTGATGTGCGCGTCATCCACGCCCCCGACGTGATCGAGATGGATGATGAACCGGCATGGGCCGCGCGGGAGAAGGGGCAATCCTCCATGCACGTGGGCTTGGGCCTGGTGCGGGATGGTGAGGCCGACGCCTTCGTCAGCGCTGGCAACACGGGAGGCGTCTTGGCCGTGGCGACGTTACACACACTGCGCCGCATCCGGGGCGTCAAGCGACCGGCGTTAGCTATCCTCATGCCGCTGCCGGACGTCCGTATCGTCGCCCTTGATATTGGGGCCAACGTCGATTGCCGCCCGGAATTTCTGCGCCAATTCGCGATGATGGGCGAGGTGTACGCCCGCGCGGTCGTGGGATGCGACACTCCCCGCGTCGCCCTGCTCTCTAACGGAGAAGAACCCGGCAAGGGGAATGGGTTGGTGAAAGAGACGTACAAACTGCTCGAGGAGACGACCTTGAATTTCGTCGGCAACGTGGAGCCCAAGGACGCCGTCGCCGGACAGGCGGACGTGGTGGTTACCGACGGGTTCAATGGCAACGTCTTTATCAAGACGATGGAGGCCACAGCCAAGATGCTTTCAGGCTTGATACGTGACGAGATCAAGGCCGGCCCGTTGACCGGGCTGGGCGGCCTGCTGGCTAAACCGGCCTTTTCTCGCGTGGCCCGACGGATCGACCCCTTTGAGGTCGGCGGCGGGCCTTTGTTAGGCGTCAATGGCGTGGTCATCATTGGGCACGGGCGCACCAATGCCTGGGGAATTAAGAACGCCATTGGGCAGGCCCGGCGCGCGGTCGAGGGTGGGGTGGTGAACGCGATCCGGAATGGGATGGCCGAAGGGGCGGTCTGAAAGATCAGGCCTGAAAAAATCAGGGGGATGAAGATGGCAAACGTTTATGAACAGAGGCGCGTCGTCGTCACCGGATTGGGCGCGATTACGCCCCTGGGGCTCACGTTGGAGGAGACCTGGCGGGGGTTATTGGCGGGGCGCTCAGGCGTTGGACCGATCACTCAGTTTGATGCCTCGGACCTGCCGACGCGCATCGCTGGAGAGATCAAGGGTTTTGACCCACGAGAGTATATTGACTTCAAGGAGGCCCGGCGAATGTCCCGCTGTTCGCAAGTCGCCGTGGCGACGGCTCAACAGGCGCTGGACGACGCCGGGTTGAGCCTGCCGCTGACCGATGAAGCGCGGGTCGGCGTGTTGATGGGGTCGGCGGTGGGCGGATTTGAACGGGCGATCCAGGCGGTGGATGCCTATCGCGAAAAAGGATACTCGCGGATCAATCCCTTTCACGTGCCGGCGTTGTTGATCAACATGCCCTCCCATCACGTGAGCAATTGGTCTGGGGCCAAGGGACCGATCGGCGCCGTGGCGGCGGCTTGTGCGACGGGGACCCAATCCATCGGCGAGGGGGCCGAGTTTATCCGCCGGGGCGTGGCCGATGTGGCGATCTGCGGCGGTGTGGAAGCGTTGATCCATTTTGCGCCGGTCGCAGGCTTTTGCGCCATGCGGGCGCTGTCCACGCGCAACGAGGCGCCGCATCAGGCGAGTCGCCCATTTGATGCGGAGCGGGATGGTTTTGTGTATAGCGAGGGATGCGCGGTCTTTATCCTGGAATCTTTGGCCCACGCACAGGCTCGCGGGGCGTCGATTCGGGCCGAGCTGCTGGGTCACGCCTCCTCATCCGACGCTTTCCACGTGGCGCAGCCGGACCCCGGCGGCCTGGGCGCGAGCCGGGCGATGGCCTGGGCGCTTGAGGACGCCGACGTCTCGCCGGCGGTTGTCGATTACATCAACGCGCACGGGAGCGGCACACCGATCAACGATCCAGTCGAGACGAAAGCGATCAAGCGGGTGTTTGGCGAGCGGGCCTATCGCCTGCCGGTCAGTTCTACCAAGTCGATGATCGGGCACTCGATGGGGGGCGCCGGCGCGATTGAGGCCGCCGTGTGCGTGTTGTCGATTGAGCAGGGCGTCCTCCACCCGACGATCAACCTGGAGACGCCTGATCCTGAATGCGACTTGGATTACGTATCCGAGGGAGCGCGAAACGTCGAGGTGAATGTCGCGCTCTCGAATTCGTTCGGCCTGGGTGGGCATAATGCCTGCCTGGTCGTGGGGCGTTTTGAGGGCTGAGGAGTAAGGGGATGAAAATCGTCGTTAACGAGCGTCGTGTTCGTATATTCAGCGCTGTGGGGCAGTATGGGGTGATGGGGGGGCTGGGTATTTTATTCGTGGGATTGATGATCTCCTTTATCAGGCCAAACTGGATCATCCCGATGATGCTTTGCCTGTCGTTGGGTTTTATCTTTTCTATGGTGGGCGGCTTCTTCGCCGATCGTTACGTGGGGCCCTTGGCCCATCACGAGGCGCTGGATAAGGCGCTCAAGGGGATGGATCGCCGCCACATCCTTCTTCACTACGTTCTCCCGGCCGCTCACGTCCTGCTTGAACCGAGCGGCTGTTCCGTTTTACTCGTGAAATCCCAGGGGGGGCGCGTCGCTTACCTGGCGGACGATGCGCGATGGCGACACGAGCAGAAGGGGAAGTTCTTCCGTCAGTTTGCGGGGCAGGAAGCGCTAGGCGCGCCGGACCGCGAGCTTCGTAAGCAGATGGATCAATTGACGCGCTGGTTATCGGAACATTTGCCAGACGTCGACGTACCGGTTCGGGGCATCGTCGTGTTCGTCAACCCGGACGTCGATCTGGAGACGGACGACGCGCCGATACCTGT
>DAOTUC010000102.1:0-18451 GCA_034437315.1 Anaerolineae bacterium | reverse complement strand
GCGGTGTTGAACAATGCGCCCCGCGATGCGAGCCTGGGCGGATATTGATAGAGAGTGATTAAATAATTGCTCTAGCCACCGTCCCGGGGGCGCTAATCGGCCCGAGGACGGGCCTCTGAGCGAATTTTTTAATAGTCTCTAGAATGAAAGGAGAGTTCAAATGAAAGGATTAATTCTCAGCGGTGGAAAAGGAACGCGCCTATATCCCTTGACCTACACCAGCGCCAAACAATTGATCCCCGTCGCTAACAAGCCGGTGCTCGTGCGCGTGATCGAGGCCATTCGAGACGCCGACATCAATGAAATTGGCATCGTCGTGGGCGACACCGCCGACGAGATCAAGGCCGCCATCGGTCGCGGGGGGCGCTGGGACGTCGACGTGACCTACATCCATCAGGAGCAACCGCTGGGCCTGGCCCACGCCGTCAAAGTGAGCCAGGATTTCCTCGGGGAGGACCGTTTCGTGATGTTCCTGGGCGACAACGTCATCCAGGGCGGCATCTCCGGGTTGATCAGCCAGTTTTCAACCAGCGCCTGGAACAGCCAGATCGTGCTCACGCGGGTCTCGCATCCAGAGCAATACGGCGTGGCGGAACTTGACGCCAAGGGCCAGATCGTGCGCCTGGTCGAGAAGCCGAAGGACCCGATATCCGACCTGGCGTTGGTCGGCATCTACATGTTCGATCACCACATCCACGAGGCGGTCGAGCACATCACCCCTTCCTGGCGCGGGGAATTGGAAATCACCGACGCGATTCAATGGCTGGTCGAGCAGGATTACGACGTCTATCCCTACGTCCATCGCGGATGGTGGATCGATACCGGCCGCCCCGGCGATATGCTGGACGCCAACGGATTGGTGCTGGAAGAATTAACGCCCGCCATTGAGGGGTACGTGGACCGCGATTCGGAGGTGGACGGTCGCGTCACCGTGCAGCAAGGGGCGGAGATCATCAACAGCGTCGTTCGCGGGCCGAGCATCATCGGCGAGCGCACGCGCATCGTCAACTCTTACGTGGGCCCTTTCACCTCAATTTACCACGACGTGCTGGTGGAAGATAGCGAGATCGAACGAGCGATTGTCCTCGAACACAGTGAGATTCGGGACATCCCGGCCCGGATTCAAGATAGCCTCATCGGCCGGCAAGTATCCCTGGTGAGATCGCCCATCAAGCCCAAGGCGTATAAGCTGACCCTGGGCGATCACAGCCAGGTCGGGATTTTATAGATTGGTGGGTTGGTAGATCGTATAGAGCGTCTTAAAAAATTCGCTCAGAGGCCCGTCCGCGGGCCGTTAGCGCCCCTGGGACAGTGGCTAGAGCAATTATTTAAGACACTCGATAGAGCTTTAGACGCGCTCCAGAGAGGTTCAATGCGCTGCCCTGAATGTGGAAACGAAATACCCGAAAATCTTCAGCTTTGCCCCGCGTGTGGAGCGATGGTGGAGGAGACGCAGCCGATGCGCCGATCCTGGTTTGGCCTCAAACGCCAGACCAGGGAGGACGAGCCTCTCATGACGCCCGGACCCGATCCGGAAACCGAAGCGCGCCTGTGGAGCCTGCCCCCGGCGCAAACTCTAAAGCCAATTTTGATTTGGGGGTTGGGTTTCTTGCTGGTTCTGGCGATTAGCGTCGCCGGCTCCGCCTATTTCGCCCTCTACCAGGGGGAGCGGGATCGGACAGAGCGACGCGAGACGCTGGCCGAACAACACTACCAGAAAGGGTTGCAACGCCTCGACGCGGGGGAATTCGAGCTCGCTATCGCCGAGTTCGAGTACGTGTTGAAACTCGACCCCCATCATCCGACCGCTGCGGAAGGGGTCGCCACCGCGAGGGAGCGCCGGGACACCATCCCGACGACGACGCCGACCGTGGAAGCGACCGAGGTCTACACCTTCGACGTGGGAGGGTTATACCAGGAGGCCTTCACCCATTACGAGGCCGGAGAGTGGGAGGAGGCGATCGAAAAACTCACCCAGGTGCGGGTGCTCGATCCAGCCTACCAAAGCGGCGAGGTCGAAAAGATGCTCTTTAACAGCCTCTACAACGCCGGCATGGCGCTCCTGGAGAACGAACGCTTTGAGAAGGGCGTTTTCTACCTTGATCAAGCAGTCGCCCTGCGCCCATTGGACGAGGAAGCCCTGTATCAACGCCAGTTGGCCGTCAAGTACATGTCCGCCCTGAGCTACTGGGGCGTCGATTGGGAGCGTTGCATCAAAGCTTTCGAAGAATTATACGCTACAGCGCCCAACTACCATGACGTCTTCCGTCGTCTCTACCGCGCTCACGTCTCCTACGCCGAGGCGTGGTACGAGCAGGGCGAGATGTGCCCGGCCGAATTGGAATATGGGAAAGCGCTCCAGTTGATGAACGACACCAGCATCGAGCAAAAACGGGCCCAGGCGAACCAAATCTGCCTGGTCGCCACGCCGACGCCGGTGTCCTCAATTACGGGGACAGTGCAGATCACGCTGACCGAAGCGCCGCAGGACTTCACCGTGGGCCGGTTGGCCTATCCCAATTATAATCCCCAGACCGGCGTTTACGACGTATACGCGCTCTTCGCCGACGGGCGACTGATCCGCATGGCCGGCGCCGCCGACCAACCGACCTGGGTCGGCGGGAGCGGCGCGCTGGCATACCGGGACTTGCTCTCACCGGGCGTCGCGCTGCTGGGCGCAGGGGAGAGCGCGGGGCGGACCTTGCGCACCGGGGCGGGCCTGGCGTGGCCGACCTTCTCCCCCGACGGCAGCCGGATGGCCTACGCGGAGCAGAGCGCCGGCGGTCAGTGGCACATCTATCTCGCGCCGACCGACGGCTCAACCGAACCTGTGCGGCACGCGCAGGGCAAAGGGCCGGCTTGGAGCGCGACCGGGCTACTGGCCTGGACCGGATGCGACGACGCCGGATGCGGTATCTTCGTCGATAATCCCGACGACGAGCAACCGGGAACCCTCCTGACCGCCAGCGCCAGCGATATCGGGTTGAACTGGTCCCCCAATGGCGAGTTGATCGCCTATATGTCCGACGTGAGCGGTGATTGGGACGTCTATCTACTCAATATCACAGGCGGTGTGATTAAGCTGACCGATAATCCGGCCTCGGATGGGCTGCCAACGTGGGCGCCCAATGGGGCAGAATTGGCGTTCGTGTCGAATCGGGATGGCATTTGGGGCATTTACCTGATGGAACCGAATGGGGAAAACCAACGTCAGATGTTAACCCTCGGCCCCAACCTGCCTTCCTGGCAGACACAGCGGCTTTCCTGGGCGTGGTGAGAGCAGCAAATTTTACGGGTGTTTTTCATTTCATTTGAGGCCAAGCTCGTAGTAGGCGATTTATCGCCGTAAAAGCGCGCTGAAGCCGCTACCTACCTAGCGCACGCACTACAAACAACGCTCAAAGCATTTGGAACACACCCAAATTTTACCTTGACGGAACGGCTTAAAAGCGGTATACTTAACATACTCTTGCGGGGCGTGGCGCAGACGGCTAGCGCGCTGCGTTTGGGACGCAGAGGTCGCCGGTTCAAGTCCGGCCGCCCCGACATGCGGGTGTTGCAAAATGGTATTGCCACAGCCTTCCAAGCTGTTGTTACGGGTTCGATCCCCGTCACCCGCTCTGAGCGCGAATACATCGGGGCCCATAGCTCAGTCGGTCAGAGCAGCCGGCTCATAACCGGTCGGTCGTTGGTTCGAGTCCAACTGGGCCCACAGGCGTGAACCTCAGAGCGAACGGGTAGGGGGAAACTGATAGCCGGTTGCTCTGAGGTGGGGATGGGCGCAAATCCAGCCGGTACTGTAGATAAGCCGGTTGGATTTCTTGGTGTAGGGTCATGGGGTTCAGCGAGCATAACATACCTTATTAGCTTTGTCAAGTGGTTCATTAGGTCAATCTATTGCCAAAGGTGTTATAATTTAGATATGTCAAAGGAAACGTTCGCTAAGTGGATTGTCGATGAGGTTGAACGGCGCGGTTGGAGTTACTCCGAGCTGGCCAGGCGCGCCGAGGTTTCGACGGCACAGGTCAGCGACGTCGTAAACCTAAAAAGCAATCCTGGGGACAAATTTTGTTTGGGGGTGGCGCGGGCGTTCAGGATGTCTCCCTCCGAGGTTTTCCGGCTCGCTGGGCGCCTGCCGTCAATTCCCGCAGAAATTGAGCGGGAGAAGGAACTGATTTACAAGGTGAGGAAATTGCGCGGCGCGGCACGTGAGCAGGTTTTTGATTTTGTTGACTATTTGTATCATTACAAAGAAAAGAGGGACGAGTGAATAGGTTTAAATTGTTGATTGCAATTTTGGTATTGATTGTATTATCGTTTGGGTGTGGGGAGACATCTACAGAAGAACCAACAGCGCAACCACCGACTGATGTGCCTTCGACGCCCACAATGGCCCAGGAAGCAACAGAACCTTCGGCTACAGAAGAACCTACGGAAACGTCGATTCCAACAGATAAGCCGGCGCCAACAGATACGCCAGTGCCAACAAAAACAGCGCTGCCTACACCTGTTCCGGAAGTGTTGACGTTTTCTGGGTCTGGTGACTCGATTGTTGACGTGGATACTGACGGGAGGCCGTACATTATTCACGTAGTTGGGAATTCATCTGAGCGCTATTTTTCTGTCAAGAGTTTGGATTCTGATAATGAGAATATTGATTTGTTGGTAAACACAACAGATTCCTATGACGGCTATCAACCATTTGATTGGATAGACGATGAACATACATTTAGATTGGAAATAAAAGCAACGGGGGATTGGAGTGTTGAATTAATTCCACTGGCCAAAATTGAGGAAATGGAACGCTTTATGGTTGAAATCCCAGGGGAATTTGAAAGAAGCGGTGATGATGTTTTGATTATAGCTGGCGGAACACCAGATAAAGCAAGGATTGTTGGCAATGAGGATGGTAGATATTTTGGGGTTGTTGGGTGGAGTGGGGATCGCCGTGATTTGTTGGTAAATACCACGGATACCTACGAAGGAACGGTATTATTGAAACCTGAGACGACGGCTATTCAGGTTGGGGCGATAGGGGCTTGGACGGTTGAGGTGACAACCACAGACTAACCGGTTTGGTGAATTGCGCGTTTACCTGCGGGGAAACGGGTTGTGTTTCTGGCGAGCCGGTTGGGCTAGGGTGGGGGCGGGATAGCTACCGGCTCATAACCGGTCGGTCGTTGGTTCGAGTCCAACTGGGCCCACAGAAACATCGGAGCAGGCGGGTTGCCTGGCAAAAAACCCGTTAGCTCTCAAATAGCAAAATCAAGAAATCCGACCAGTACGTCCCTACAATACCGGTCGGATTTTGGCGTACATATCCCCCCATCCTCCCATCAACCCGAATCTTTCAACAGGACAGGCAGATAACACCGGAATGGATCAGCGATGATAGCCGCCGTCCGTTCCCAGTCGCCCGCCAAACCATCCGCCAGAAACGCGACGTTGTAAAAGGGTAAATGGGTAGGCCTCCGGGGCAGGATCAATTGATAGGACAGCGTGACCACGTCGTGGGCGGGCAACGGGCCGGCCCATTCGATAGATCGGGCATCCAGCGCCAGGGTATACGTAGGCAGTTTGGCCGTGCCGGCCCGTTCCAACTCGATCGATGCTGAGATCAATTCGGTCTGCTGCGGCCCCTGCCGAGGCAGACGGTTGCGGACGGTGACGGTGAGCGCATCGGCCGGGCCAGCGTTGACGAGGCGCAGGGCGCAATCGAGCACTGCGCCGGGGCGCGGCGCGGGCGGGAGACACGTCAAAAGCGAGGGGGATAAATCGGCGCCGTCAACGACGACCACGGCCTCCCGGGTGAAACGGATGCGGTGCTCCTCCAGACCAATGTGGGCCACGTTGGCGACGACCCCGCCGCTGACGACGTCCGAGGAGACGATCGCCCGGTACGTGATGGTGTACGCGGCTCCCGGTGGAAGTGGGTTCTTCGCCGTCCCCGCCAACGAGAATCGCCGGGAGTCTGCGTCATAAGTCGCCGGACCGGTCAAGCTGCCGGGGACAAACGTCAAACTCAGGGGCAGGGTGTTGGATAGCGACGCGCTGATCGGTTCAAGGCCGTCGTTGCGCAAAACAAGGGTATAGGTCAACCGGTCGCCGGCGAGGGCGGCCGGCCGGTGGGCCGTGAACGTCGATCCCCCCAACCAGCTCAACCACCCGACGACCCGCTCCATCACCTGACGCCGCCCGGCCTCCGGGAGCGCCTCCAACGGGTAGGAAAAGAAAACGGTCTTGTAATCGCCCTCCACCCGGGCGAGGGCGATGGGGACGGAATTCTGGTCACGGAACGTGACAGTCGCGTCGAGCGCGGGCAAAACGCCGTCGGACCAGTTCCGGAAAGGGTAGTTCAGGATGTAGGGGCCTAGCTGGTCGCCGATGGGAGTCTCCGGAACGCCGCTGGCCATCGTGGGGGTGACGCTCTCGGTATAGGATATGACGCCCAGGTAGTTAGTCGCAAGATCGCCCTCGCTGTGATAATATAGATAATCCTGCGACGAGAGGAACAGCCGCCCACCCCGGTCGAGGTAGGCTTTCAGCGATTCCGATTCCTCGGCGGTGACTGGCCGGAACCAATCGTAACCGGTGTACCAGACGACGGTAGGATAGCGGGCGAGTAAATCCGGCGACGGGCTGCCCCACCCCTTCTCCTGCCCGGATTGCCCGGTGCGCCAATAATCGTAGGGGAAGCCATTCTCGTTCAGCGCGGCCTCATATTTCTCCTCCTGGTCGTACCAGCGATCGTCATCGACCAGGAGAACGGGAGCCGGCGCTTTGGTCGTCAACTCGGCGGTCTGGACGAGCGTGGGGGAGAGATTGGATTGGGCAACGACGACGGCGACGTCTCGCTCGTCCCACCCGGCTGTGGGCGGAATGGTGACGGTGATGACCAGCGATTGGGAGGCGCAAGGAGCCAGCGTGACAATCGACGGGGCGAGTTCGGTCGGCCATTGGGCGGCGTCGAGCGCCAGGGAGACCGTATCAGTGATCCCGCCTTGTCCCAGGTGACGCAGGCGCAACGTGTGGGTGACCGTCGCGCCCGGCGACCCGACCTGCATCTGCCGGACGGGCGACCATTCGAGGCCCACTGTCGGCGGCGCTGCCGTGAGCCAGTCGATGGATCGTCTCATCACCTCGCGACGGGCAGTCTGGCTGTCGATGGCCTCGAAACCGAACGATAGATAGACCGCGCGGTAGGGCAAACACACACCGACCTGGACGCCTCCGTAACCGCCCCCCTGGTAGACCAGCGCCGCGTTGGCCGCGTCCAGGTCTCGCACGCTCACCACGTCCGGGTAGGCCTGGTTGTCCGCGCCGCCCGGGCCGGCGATGGTGAGCGTCAACCCGGCGAAGATCTGGTCGCCCAAGCCCTGGAGCGCGCGGGTCGGCGCGTCGTCCTGAACGTAGCGGGCCTTGAGATACTCGCTGTAATAAGCGCTCCAGTAACCCAGAGCGCCGCCGCCGTCCCAATAGCCCACGTCTTGACCGCTCAGGAAGAGCAATCCCCCCTGCGCCAGATAATCGCCAATCGCCTTCCCCGCGCCGATGAAACCAGGCGAATCCTGGGGCGCGCTCCAGATCACGATGTCGTAAGGCGCCAAATCAGAAGCAAGCGGTGCGTCATCAGGCAGATGTTTGATCTCCCACTCGTCGTAAGCGTAATGCAACCCCTCCACCGCCTGGCGGTAATAGTCGATCTGGCTGTCGTAATACCAGGCGCCGCTATCGACCAGCAGGATGGCGGGGCCCGGGACCAGCGCCAGATCTGCGCGCGTGGTCTGATCGGCGTTGATGGACACGGCGGCAGTGAGGACCCGATAACCGACGCTGCGGGCGCGGATGACGTAATCGCCGGCGGGCAGATCGAAGCGATAGGCGTCGCCGCTCGCCTGCCGGGGGGCGTCCAGCACGTCAATCGTCGCCGTGAGCGGGTCGCCGGTCTGAGCATCAATGACCTGCCCCTCCACGGTTCCCCAGGGATAGGGAAGCAACGAGAAATCCCGGATGCTCGTCACACCCGTCACGACCGAGAGGCCCGTCGTCGTGTCTGGCGCATAACCGAACGCCGAGACGCTCAAATCATAGAAAGCGGGCGCTAACGCCAGCAGGTAATGGCCATCCCCGTCGGTTTTCGTCCGGCCGCGTCCCTGGGGGCCGTGGGCGACAGCCTGCACTTCGGCGTCGGCGATGGGGGCCCCATCATCGGCCCGCACGACCCGCCCGGAGATGAAACCGGTGTGGGCCAGCGCGACGACGGCGGCGAAAGCGTCCACGCGCCCCCAACCGGTGTCGTTGTTGGGGACAAGATCGCCCAGGGGAAGGGCGGTGCTGGTGATGAGATAGGCGGTGCGGGTGACGCTCAGGGTCGGGCTGACCGATCTCAGAAGCGCCGCGACGCCCGCAACGTGGGGGGCGGCCATTGATGTGCCGTTCTTGACGCCGTAAGCGCCGCCCGGCAGGCTGGAGCGCACATTGACGCCGGGCGCGACGACGTGAGGGCGGATCTCCCCCCACGGTGAAGGGCCTCGGCTGGAGAAATTGGCCGCTTCATCGTCGCTGTCGGATGCGCCCACGGCGAACGCCTCCGGCAGGGAGGCCGGAGAGCCAACGGTTGCCCTGTTGGGGCCGTTGTTACCGGAGGAAAATACCGCCAGGATACCGGCGGCCCGCAGCGCCCGCAGATCGTCCTGAAAGGTCGTGAGGGAACCGATGTCGTTGCCCCACGAATTGTTGACCACGTCCGGGGCCCAATCCGGATCGCCGCCGGGAGCCATGAGCCATTGGAAACCGGCGTGAATCCACGAATCGTAACCCTGCCCCTGGTTGTTGAGCACTTTGACGGCGATCCATTGCGCGCCCGGCGCGACGCCGACGCCATCCTGCCCGACGATAGCGCCCATCGTGTGCGTACCGTGCCCGTGCCCGTCCACCGGGTAGAGCGCGCCGCCGGTCGCATCGTACCAGTTGTAGACGTGATTGGCGGGGCCGTGGGGCGCGTATCCCCGGTAACGCTCGCGCAGGGCCGGGTGGAGCCAATCGACGCCGGTGTCCATCCCCGCGACGACGGCGCCGGTCCCGGAAACGTGCAACGACGCCCAGACCTCAGGCGCGCGGATGCGGTCGACGCCCCATTCGGCGGCGGTTAAAGGTTGGAAGTTGGATGTTGGAAGGTTGGAGATGGCGGTAGTGTTTGGGAGCCATTGGCGATAGTGATCCAGTTGGATCACAGCGATTTCAGGGCGCAGGGCCAATTCTTCGATGAGGGCGGGTTGGGCCTGGACGGCGACGCCGTTGAAGATCCAGAACGGCGTGTAGGAGGCGACCTGACCGGCGGCCTGGGCCCGTTCCAGGCGGGCGACGAGGTCGACCTGGGAATGTGCGGCGGCGGCTTGCAGGGTCGAGACAGCGTAGGCGCGGCGGTCGATTCTTGCCATCGCTCCGGCGGGCGTCTCGTCAAGGTCGGCCTGTTCGCGCAGGCAGACGATCACACGCACCCGCTCGTCTGGCGCAGCCTGGCGCAGCGCGCGCCGCAGGTCGGGTGCGATGACCGGCGCAATGACGGGCGGTAGATCGGAAACGGTCCACCAGGCGGGCAATGGTTCGTCGATATGGTTTATCGCTCCGACAGCGACGCCTGGGACGTCGGGAGCAAGCCGGGCGGCGGAGCGCGCGATCACCGGCGCGCCGCCGTTTGTCAATATCAGAAAAATGAGTATCATAGATGTGAAATAGCGTGTTTTCATTCCGCCTCTTCTCCCATTGACTAACGATCGACGTAATAAATGTTGAAGAGGCATTATATCACCACACGTGACGGAAGAGAAATATAAGGAGGGTCATATGTTTCTGGAAAACGCACCGCGTGTATCTATCGCCCATCTGCCCACGCCGCTGGAATTTTTACCCCGTCTCACCACGCGCTTGCGACGGGTGGATCTGTGGATCAAGCGGGATGACCAGACCGGGTTGGCGACCGGGGGAAACAAAGCGCGCAAGCTGGAATTCCTGGTAGCCGACGCGCTGGCGCAGGAGGCGGACACACTCATCACGGGCGGAGCGGCCCAGTCGAATCACGCCCGTCAGACGGCGGCCGCCGCGACGAAGTTCGGGTTGGCGTGCACGTTGGCGTTGCGCGGGGAGGAGCCGGCAGTCGCGCGCGGGAATCTGTTGCTGGATCGGTTGTTGGGCGCGGAGACCGTGTGGGCCGGCGAGCGCCCGTTGGACGATGTGATGCAGGATATCGCCGCCGATATGATCGCGAAGGGTCGCCGCCCGTACATCGCGCCCTACGGGGGAAGCAACCGGATCGGCGCCACCGGTTACGCGGCCGCGATGGCGGAATTACTGGCCCAATGTGAAAGGCAGGGTGTGACATTCGATTGTATCGTCGTGCCGTCATCCAGCGGGGGGACGCAGGCCGGGCTGGCAGTGGGCGCACGCGACCTAGGGTTCGGGGGGCGCATTCTCGGCGTCAGCATAGACAAGCCGAGCGACGAGTTACAAGCGCTGTTGGCCGACCTGGCGCGAGCAGTCGCAGGCTGGTTGGGCGTGGAATCGACATTCACGCCGGCCGATTTCGACGTCGCCGACGCGTATCTAGGCGAGGGTTATGGCGTGGTGAGTGACCTGGAACGCGAGGCGATCCGATTGATGGCCCGGACGGAGGGGATATTGCTCGATCCGGTCTACACCGGGCGGGCGTTCGGCGGCTTAGTTGACCTGATCCAAAAAGGGGCCTTTGAGGAGAGAGAGCGCGTCCTCTTCTGGCACACCGGGGGCGTGGCAGGGCTATTTGGATATGGAGAGCAGGCGCTGTAGGTCGTATCCATAACAAAACGAAAAGTGAAACCGCTCCGATTTGACCGCTTATGACGCTTGCGGTATAATGACGCGGCTGTTAGCAATTGACCGGCGGTCGATTGTTGACTTTGTTTGTCTGGAACACCTGGCCTTCTGGTGAGGTGAATTTTAGTTTTATTGAAGACTTTATTCAGGTGAGGAGGCAGTATGCCAAAGAGAACCTATCAACCTAAAAAGCGCAAGCGCAAGCGCACCCACGGATTTCGCGCCCGTATGTCCTCCAAGGGAGGGCGAAAGGTGTTGAAAACGCGACGAAGCAAGGGACGTTATCGTTTAACCGTGGGCAAGAAGGGCGCCAAGAAGCGTAACTGGAAAGAAAACTCCTATCGCCCCAGAAGCTAAATTGGGCGATATGTCACCCGGTATGTAATGGAACGACGGGATCGGTTGCGGCATACGCGCGATGTGCGCCGTGTATACGAAGAGGGAAAATCGTGGGCGCACAAGCTGTTGGTGTTAATCGTCCGGCCCGGCGATGACCAAGACCACCAAGACCACGCCCGCGTCGGGGTGACGGCCAGCCGGAAGTTGGGCAACGCGGTAGCCCGCAACCGGGCCAAACGATTGATGCGGGAAGCGGCCCGGCGCGTATACGCTCAGTTTGACGATAGCTGGGACGTGGTCTTGATCGCTCGCCCCCAGATTCTGCAGGCGAAAGAGGCGCAGGTCGAAGAGGCATTGATGACGTTAATCGAGCAGGCCAAGGCGAGTATGTGATGTCATTTGATGGGAAGAGATTTTGAGGGCTATTTTACTGGGCGTCATTCGCCTTTATCAAACGACCCTCTCGCGTGTATTGCCCCCTACTTGTCGGTTTAAACCCTCCTGTTCACAATATAGTTACGAGGCGATTGAACGGTATGGGATATGGCGCGGCGGCTGGCTTTCGATCAAACGCATCGCCCGTTGCCACCCCCTGAATCCAGGGGGATATGATCCTGTTCCAGATTTAGAAACGGGCCGCGGCGCATCTCAACATTCGAGGTAGTATAGAAGGAGTAGTTCGTTGAATCGATTTTTTAGCAAGCGTTATCCCGTCGTGCTGGCGCTATTGACGGCGCTTCTGATTGGCGTGAGTGGATGCGGCGGCGCAGTCCGTCCGACGAGTTGGACAGGCATCACCCTGGACGACGATGTGTTGTACGCCGCCGACCTCCAACAAACGGTCGCGTTGGACGCGGAAAACGCCGATTTGTTATGGGCCTTTCCGACCGATCCCAAGCAAGAAAACCGAGGCCTCTTCTACGTGACGCCCGCGGTGACCGACCAGCTCGTTATCGTGGCCTCCCAGGTCGCGGGGTCCGGCTTTTTGAGCCAGGCCAGCCAAATCGTCTGGGGACTGGATCGCGAGAATGGCGCTCTATTGTGGCAATTCAATGGCGCTAAAGGACAGTACGTCGAGGGGGGCGCTGTGGGCGGGGACGTCTTTGTCATCGGCAACAGCGACGGCAAGGTCTACGCCTTGCATCTCAATAGCGGCGCCCTGAAATGGTCGTTCGAGACAGAACACCGGGTCTGGTCCACGCCCTTGATCGTCTCGGACACGGTGTACATCGGCTCGATGGATCACCATTTGTACGCCTTGAACCTGGACAATGGCGCGCTGCGATGGGATTTCAAGGCTGGCGGGGCCTTCGCCGGCGCGCCGGCCATGTACGATGGCGTGCTCTACGTCGGCGCCTTTGACGACTATCTTTACGCCATTGACGCGGAGAC
Organism: Anaerolineae bacterium; assembly: GCA_034437315.1. Classification (GTDB taxonomy): domain Bacteria; phylum Chloroflexota; class Anaerolineae; order B4-G1; family B4-G1; genus DSAR01. The sequence goes on along the minus strand of DAOTUC010000102.1, from coordinate 5,869 downwards.
CGGCGAGCAGCAATGGCGTTATTCAACAGAGAATTGGATCTGGGGCGGCCCGGTCATTCACGAAGACATCGTCTACGCGACGGGTGTGAGCGGCAACGTCTACGCCGTCGCAACCGACACCGGCGCAATAATCTGGCAAAAGCAACTCGACGCGCCGGTGCGAGCCGGACCCGCCACATCTGAAGATGGCGATCAGCTTTTTGTCGGCGCCGAAAATGGCGTATTATACGCCCTGGATACCGCCGATGGGATGACGATGTGGTCTCGGGAAGCGGAAGGGCAGGTACTCTCTCGCCCACTGGCGCGCGACGGCGTCGTCTACGAGCCGATCGTCTTCGGTTCGCTGCGCCTGCGAGCGATGCACGCGGAGAACGGGCGCGACATCTGGACCTACCCACCGCCAGAGGAAAAATAGCGTAAAGAAAGAGGAAAGAAAGACGTGTTCAATTTTATCGCCTATCCTATGGCAAATCTCATTCTGCTCCTGTACAATTTCCTGGGGCAGAACACGGTTGTCGCGATTGCAGCGCTGACGCTTTTGATTAACCTGATCGTCTTCCCCTTAACGTTGAGTCAACAGAAGTCAGCGCGCAAAATGCAGGAATTGCAACCGAAGCTCGAAAAATTACAGAAAAAATACGCCAACGACAAGGAGAAGTTAGCCCAAGCGCAGATGGATTTCTACAAAGAGGCTGGCATCAACCCCATGGGCGGGTGCCTACCCCTGCTCATCCAGTTGCCTATCTGGTTCGGCCTGGTGAATGCCATCCGATTTTGCATTCCATCCTCCCCCTTGGACCTGTTTCAGTTCGCTCCCCACATCTACAAGTGGCTGCCCGGCGTCGTCGGCCTCGTGCCTTTGCAAAATGAGTTCCTGGGAATGGACCTGGGCCAGCCGCCCAGCCCGGCCCAGTGGTGGTCTTATGCGCTGCCCATCTTGGTCTTCGCCACCAGTTGGTTCCAACAAAAGCTGATCTCGCCGAGCACGTCCGCCCCCAGCGGCGGCGATCAGCAGCCTTCACAGACGGAGATGATGAACCAACAGATGCAAATTATGATGCCCGTGATGCTGATGTTCTTCACGCTTCAGTATTCGGTGGGGCTGTCCATTTATTTCGTGATCTCCAATTTAATCCGCATAGCCCAATATTATCTCATGAATAACAAGATGAAAGACTGAGATCATTCAAGTTACGATCACGTGTGTCTCACCAACTGACACAGCAAACGTCGTTGAATGAAAGCCGACAGGTAGTGAGGAGACTGACAGATGACGGATATGAAGCAAACCATAGAGGTTACAGGCCTAGACGCTGAGACCGCTATTCAGAAAGGCTTAGAGCAGTTGGACGTCGGGCAGGATCGCGTGGAGATTGAGATCCTGGATGAGGGCAAACGCGGCGTGTTAGGTCTGGGCGCGCGGGATGCTCGCGTTCGCTTGACGCGCAAAGAGCAAGCGCCAGCGCCGCCGCCCGAAGCATCACATGATGAGACTGCGCAAGAATCAGTCGCGCGAGAGGAAACCCCGCGAGAAACATATACACAAACGAGCGCCGCCGCCGATGAATCGGTGGACGATCATACGGAACAGGAAGAAGCCGAAGTCGCCCAGAGCGTCTTGGTGGAGCTCTTGGAACTGATGGGACTCGGAAACGTCCAGGTCAAAGTCGAACGGGCCACCCCGGCCCCCGGCGAGAAGGATCCACCCTGGATCCTCAACGTCCGTGGAAAAGACGCCGACATCCTGATCGGTCGCCGGGGAGAGACGATGGACGCCTTGCAACGAGTCACCCGCTTGATCGTGGGACGCGAGATGTCCAGTTGGGTCCACCTGGTAGTCGATGTGGAAGGTTTCAAAGCCCGTCGCGCCGACTCGCTCCGCCGCCTGGCGTTGCGGATGGCGGACCAGGTGATAGAGACCGATCGCCGGGCCATTTTGGAACCTATGCCTCCGCACGAGCGGCGCGTCATTCACCTGGCCTTACGCGATCACCCTCAGGTCTTCACCGAAAGCGTCGGAGAGGGCAAGCAACGCAAGGTGACCATCATCCCCCGCTGATCGTCTCAGGTGACGTAAAACCGGTGCGTATTCCATCTCAATTGAAAGGTGTGTTTCATTTCATTTGTAGTCAAGCTCGTAGTAGGCGATTTATCGCCGTAAAAGTGCGCTGAAGTCACTATACAAACAACGCTCAAATCATTTGAAACACACCCAATTGAAGTTTGGTTCATATTAAGCGATTCATCGCCGTTCTCCGGCTATTATGGCAGACTTGGACTATTTGGTCATCGGGCACGTGACCCGGGACCTCGTGGGCGATGGTTTCAGAGCGGGGGGAACGGCTGCCTACGCGGCGCGGACCGCGCAGGCCATGGGTTGCCAGGTAGGCGTCGTCACCAGCGTCGGTTTCGATTTCGATTGGCGACCGGCCTTGGGAGAAGCGACAATCGCCAGTTACCCCGCCGAGCATACGACGACGTTTGAGAATGTCTACACAAGCGACGGGCGACGGCAAGAAGTCCGCCATATCTCCGAGACATTGACGCCTGTGATGATACCGGCCCATTGGCAAGCGAACGTCGCCCACGTGGGACCGGTCGCCCAGGAGTGCAGTACCGCCCTGGTGGATCTTTTCAGCGACACATTTCTAGGCGTCACCCCCCAGGGATGGATGCGCGGTTGGGACGAATCTGGGCGGATAAGTCCGAACCGGTGGAAGGACGCCGAGCGCTGGTTAGATCGGGCCGACGCCGTGGTGTTGAGCGAGGAGGACCTGGCGGGTGACGAGACGACGGCGGCCCGCTATGCCCGCCAGACGCGGGTGTTGGCCCTCACGCAAGGCGCGGACGGTTGCACGGTCTACGCGCGGGGCCAGACGCGCCGCTTCCCGGCGCCGACGGTGGAAGAGGTCGATTCGACCGGGGCCGGCGATGTGTTCGCCGCAGTCTTCTTCGTAGCCTTGCAGCGCTGGAACGACCCGTGGGCCGCCGCCCGCTTCGCCAACCAGGTCGCCGCCACATCGGTGACGCGAGAGGGATTAGCCGGCGCGCCCCGTCCGGAGGAAATCCCAGACGCGCTTCGGAATATGCACGAAAAGGATGCGTGAACGTGTCAATCATCTACGCATTGGCGAATCAGAAGGGCGGGGTCGGTAAAACAACCACGGCGGTCAACGTCGGCTCTTACCTGGCGGAATGGGGCCAGCGCGTCCTGGTGATCGACGCCGATCCGCAAGCCAACGCCACGTCGGCCCTGGGGTTGGATAAACGGGCCGTCCCATCCTCCATCTACGACCTTTTGGTGGGAAACGCGCCTCTCTCGCGTGTGATTCAGCCCACCCACTACGAACGCTTGAACGTCATCCCCTCCTCCCCCCAGCTGGCAGGCGCCACGGTAGAATTGGTCAGCCTCCCTCGTCGAGAATATCGTTTGCGCGACGCCTTACACGACACCCTACACAACGCCGCCGCGGAAGGCGAGCGTGAATATGCGTATGATTACATCCTGATCGACTGCCCACCCAGCCTGGGCATCCTGACAATCAACGCATTGACGGCGACCGACGGCGTGATCATCCCTGTCCAGTGCGAATATCTGGCGTTGGAAGGGCTTTCCCAATTATCCCGCGCGATAGAGTTGGTGCGCCGGGCGCTCAATTCAGCGCTCCGGTTGCGCGGCCTGATCATGACGATGTACGACGCTCGCACCACATTGGCCAAGCAGGTCGTCGAAGAAGTCAAAGGTTACTTTCCCGGACACGTATTCGAGACGGTCATCCCGCGCAACGTCCGCGTGAGCGAGGCCCCCAGTTACGGCGAGCCGATCGCCGCCTACGCGCCCCGCTCGACCGGCGGCGTCGCCTACGCCGCGCTGACCAAAGAACTCCTGATAGGGGATGGTCAGATCAAGACGCCGGTGGATAGAGATCCGAGGTAAATATGACGCCACGCAAGACCGGTTTAGGAAAAGGGCTAGGCGCGTTGATCCCATCCGCGGACGTGGAAACTGAGCAGGGTGTGATCGAAGCGCCCCTGTCATCTATCACGCCGAATCCCCACCAGCCCCGTTCGACCATCCGCGATCAGGACCTGGTCGAGCTAGCCGCCTCTATTGAAGAACACGGCGTCATCCAACCCCTGGTCGTCAATCGCACACCCGACGGTTATCAACTGATCGCCGGGGAACGTCGCTGGCGCTCGGCGCGATTGGCGGGCCTCTCGACCGTCCCGGTGGTGATCAAGGATGTGGCCCCCCGCGAGATGCTGGAGCTGGCGCTGGTCGAGAATTTGCAGCGCTCCGACCTGAGTCCGTTGGAAGAGGCGATGGCCTACCAACAGTTGACCGAGGACTTCGGAATGACGCAGGAACAGGTAGCCCGCCGGGTGGGCAAGAGCCGGGCGGCCGTCACCAACACGATGCGGCTGTTGAAGGCCGCGCGAGCGGTGCAGGAGGCGCTGCTGGCAGATAAGATCAGCGAAGGACACGCGCGAGCCTTGCTGGGGCTTGAGCGAGAGGAAGCGCAGGCCGCAGCGCTCAAGACGGTCACCAAGCAAGCGTTGAACGTGCGGCAGACTGAGGCCCTGGTGCGCCGTTTACACGGGGAGGCACAGAAGAAAGCAGCCCCGAAACCGGCTGTTTCGCCGGAGACGCGAGCGCTGGAAAACGATTTCCGCGAAGCGCTAGGGACAAAAGTCAGCCTGAACCGGGGCAAGAAAGGCGGGCGCGTGGTCATTTACTTTTACTCCGACGAGGAGTTGGAGGCGCTCTACGAGCGCCTCGTGGGAATTGAATAAGGGAAGCAGCCATGTCTAAATTTGAACTCGTTCACGAGAAGCTTGATCAAGCCGTGTCCATACTGGAGGAAAAAGACGTCGACCTGTGGTTGACCTTCGTGCGCGAGACGTCGCAAGTCAACGATCCCTGCCTGGACTTGATCCTGGGATTCGGCATGACCTGGCAATCGGCGCTGATGATCAACCGCACCGGAGAGCGGGTCGCCATCGTCGGTCGTTTCGACGCCCCGAACGTCGAGCGCCTGGGCGCCTACACCGACGTCGTCTGCTACGACCAGTCGATCCGCGAGGCGCTGCTGGCGCATCTACAGCGCCTCGACCCGCGCCAGATCGCCGTCAATTACTCGGAGAACGACCCGGCAGCCGATGGGCTGACCCACGGAATGTTCCGCATCCTGCAAGGCCTCGTCGAGGGAACGAGGTACGCCGAACGCTTCGTCTCGGCCGAGGACGTGATCGGCGCGTTGCGCGGGCGCAAGTCGCCCCAGGAGATCGCCCGCATCCGCGCGGCGGTCCAGGCGACCGAGGCGATATTCGAGCACATCGGCCAACGATTGCAACCGGGCGCGCCGGCCCGCGAGGTCGCCGATTGGTTCCACAAGGCCGCCGCCGAACGCCAGCTGGGCCTTTCGTGGGCGCGCGATCACTGCCCGATCGTCACGGCCGGCCCCGATTCCCCTGTCGGTCACGCCATGCCGGGGGATTTCGACCTGGCGCGGGGCCATCTGCTCCAGGTCGATTTCGGCGTCGAGCGGGCCGGTTTCGTCTCCGATCTGCAACGAACGTGGTATTTCCTGGACGAGGGCGAGTCGGAACCGCCGGCCGAGGTCCAAGACGCCTGGACCACCGCCCGGAGAAGTCTGGAAGCGGGACGGGCGGCGCTGCGGCCCGGCGCACGCGGCTGGGAGGTGGACCGGGCCGCCCGCGAGACGCTGACCGGGGCCGGTTATCCGGAATACATGCACGCTTTCGGACACCACGTCGGACGCACCGCCCACGATGGGGCCACCGTCCTGGGGCCGCGCTGGGAGCGCTACGGGACCTCGATCGAGGGCGTGATCGAGGCCGGCAACGT
>DAOTUC010000101.1:0-1697 GCA_034437315.1 Anaerolineae bacterium | reverse complement strand
CTCCCTCATTGGCCATCATATCCTGATCTTTTGGATCGCGCCCTGGTTGAGTTTCAGGGCAGGACGTCCCCGCACGATGCGGATGATGCCGATCTCCTTTCCACAGCCAGGACACGTTGGACGAGTGCCCAGGGGCAGGTCGACCACACCGATATGGTCGGCCTGAATCTCATCAAGAAAGCACTTGATCAGTCGACCACGACCGTCCTTGAAGTATTTGAAGAGCAGCTCGCCGCATTGGCATTCGACTTTGACGACGCGCCCTCTGGTCATATCTGCTACAACTCACCTTTGTAGCTTGATGACCAGCCAAACAGTTTCCGCAGACGTTGAGATGGATTGAACTTGAAGACCCAGGTGTCCCTCTCCGGCCGGACGTAGAAGCTGCCAAAGTTGCGCAGCGAGACACACTCCCCTTGCTTCAGTGCCTCGTAAATCTCCTCCAGGGTAGCATCCACAAGCTCGCTCGCCAGATCCTTGTCCACACTGACCCTTTGAGCCACCCGATCTATCAGCGTCTCTTTGCTAATCCGCTCACTCATATTTTTCCAGTATTCATTATGGCTACCATCAATGCTTCCGCGCGCCTCGTATGCCGATATTGTACCTTGGGGAGCAGCTTCCAGGCTTCTCCCCTACTCAACAGGCCCATACACGGATCAACGTCGACAAAGTTTTGTCGACATTTGCAGACATTTGCAAGAGAGGCATAAGCCCTAACCTGCCTCGTCGCCTCGCAGGTGGCAATGTTTGTACTTCTTGCCGCTGCCACACCAACAGGGATCGTTCCGCCCGGGCCTTTCTTCCGGAGGTGGCGCCCCGGACGACGCATCCCGCTCCTCCCGCAGACTCGTCAGCCGATCCATCACGTCGTCGCGATCACGTAGATCGGGGCGCGCCAAGGCGCGCTTCAGAATCGCTTCGGCTTCCCCATATTCTTTCGGTTCAGGCGCTCCCCAGAGCCAATAATGATCGGACCAGCCAATGTACCCCCATCCTTCATCTGGGAACTGCCTGACCAGATCCTCGTAAACTTCCTCGGATTCGGCACGCCGTCCCAGGTTCCACAACGCATCACCCTGCGCCCGTAGAAAATTGACGTGACGATTTACACTCTCGTCGGGAAACTGGGCCAGGAACTCGCGGGCGTAGCGCAGCCGATGCTCGTGGTAGATGGGATCTTCGATGCCAGCGTTGTGAAGTTCCATCTCCGGGTCAGCGCACCAATTGAATACCGACGGCCACATATTGGGATAGGCTTCGTCAAAAGCGGAGACCGTGCTCATCTCCGGGGTGGCCATCTGCTTGATCAACTCCCATGCCTTCAGCCATTTGTCACAGGCTTTGGTATGCTGTCTGGCCTCCAACAAGTCGTAGCCCTCTTGCATCAGATCATTGAGCTTTCTCTTCGGCGACAAATCGACTGGCGGCAAGTCACCCGCTTTGACCCGCTTCCAGCGTTCGGTTTCTTCAGCGTGAAAGGTGTCTATGGCGCGCAGTGTGGACCTGGCCCGATTTTTGCCGACCTGATGCTTAACCCCCTCCCGCAGCGCTTCCAGCAGTAGGTCGTTGACCTCTGGATGATCGCCACCGTCCTCAATCTGCATTTCGAGGGTGTTGAGGATGCCGTTGAGCTTACGTAAGCGAAGGAACGGCAATCCCAGTTTCCCAATCTCGATCTTGATAGGTTCTAATCG
>DAOTUC010000100.1:0-2674 GCA_034437315.1 Anaerolineae bacterium | reverse complement strand
GGCGGTAGGCGACGTGGCGATCATGGGACCATTCGACGATCCCTGCTGGGTGGGGCTGGTGGTGGGCACGGGAAGCGATCCGACGCTGGCGACGCATTCGGACGAATACTGGCTGCCGGCGAGTCAACTGTACTGCGACTCTGGTGGGCAGCCAAGTTATGAGAAGACATACCTGCACGCGGAGATCGAATTCACAGTGCATCTGCCGCTGGTGCTGCGCAACTGGCCGCCGCCGATGCCCAAGATCTACACCGGCATCCACCTGGGGAATCACGTGGGGGGCGACTGGACAGACGACGAGTTGGCCCTGGTCGATGGAGATGCGGGCGGGGCGTGGCCGCGCGTCATTGTCGTGCAGAGCAAACAGGTGTGGAACGTGTGGCGTCCGACCGAGTCGCTGTGTGAGGTAGCGGGAGCAGACGTGTGGAATGATCCGACAGGAGTTGACCGCAGGAACGTCTACGATTATCTGACGCGGGCGGCGCAGAACGGCGTGACGATCATCATCCGCGTCGCGCCTTCGCCGGGGAATTTCCAGGAGGCGATCCTGCCGGGCTGGCCGGATCCGGATCAGGTGCCGGGACGCACACTGATCACGCAGCCCGGCGTGACGCCTGGGGGAACGGACTATTGCGGCGCCAACTGGGAAAAGTTCCGCGCCGTGGATGACGTCGTGAAGGAGATGGATGCCATCCACACCCGCAACCAGATCAACGGCTGGCCGGCGGACTGCTGTTACTTTGAACCGGCCAACGAGCCGAATCTGGAGTGGTACAAGGAAGCTGGAAAGACCATCCCTTCGAGAGATCAAGCCCTGGCCTGGCAGGTAATGGACGACTACTTTGCTGCCCTGATTACCTACGCCAGAGCTAACTATTCCGCACTGCGCATTCTCACCCCGGCAATGAGTCAGGGTCAGTATGCTGAAGGGATCGAATGGGGTAGATACGAGAACGATTACTGTCCAGAACAGTTAATCGAGGGCAAAAAGGGGTACGAGCTGATGCCGCAAACGTACGAGTGGCGAGCAGACGGCTACCACGGCTATAGTTGGCACAATTATTATATTCAGGGCTGGGAGAGTTATCGCATGTGCGACTATGGCGGGTTTCACGTCTCTTATCACTTCCCGGATTTTATGAGCCGCGAGATTGTCCTGAACGACCGTCCTGCTTTTGTTACCGAAACAGATCTCTGCTCTCCCGCGCAATGTCATGGCCGTAATCCGTTGCAAGACAAGGACTCCGATCCGAAGGCTACCGGCGCGTCGTTGGGTTACTTTTTCGCCTCCGAGTCCAACCTGGGAAGCGCCGATGGGATCGCGCTATGGCTGCTGAGAAACGACGAGGCAGAGAGGGAAGAGTACGATTGGCACGAAGCATACAGCGACACTACGCATACTTACTACAATTGGTTTGATCAATGGTGGAGGGAAACGCACTAAAGGAGGTGCAGTATGCATAAAAATATGCGAGAGAATGCGCTTTCGTTCGTATTTCTGGCGCTGGTTGGGCTGCTGCTAACAAGCTGTCTGCCAGCGAGCCAGGCGGAGGAACCGCCGACGGTGACGCCGCGTCCTACCCAGGCGTTGAGCGGCAGTGTGCAGGCAGGTGAATTGGAGGAGTTGCTAGACGTGAATGAGCAGCTTCGAGACGTTTCCATCTCCGAGTTCCAGGTGAACGGGGACGTTGCACTGGCTATTACAGGGAAAGATGGGCAACCAAATCTCATAGCAATCAACCTGCGTAGCGGAGAAATCGCAGGGCTGGATATCTCCCTGGGTACCGGCAATCAGTGGTTGACCACAGAACGATACTTTGCTTGGACAGCCTCCGATGTACCTGATGACCCAGCTAGAAGCCTGCGCGTGTATGATATACACACTGGTGAAGAGTTCACGGTAGAAGGTGAAGGCCTCAGTCAATGTTGTGCAGATGTTTCTGGCAACATAGTCGTCTGGTCGGAAATACACGCAGGTCGTGGTGGGGACATCTACGCTTATGACATATCATCTCGTGAGCTGCTACCTGTGGTAACGCGCTCTCTTGGCCAAGCTTACCCAAAGATAGAAGGAGATTGGGTTGTCTATTTGGAGGACAAGCACAGTAACGACCCTCGCGATCCAATGCGAGATTTGTATCTTCACAACCTAGCCACCGGAGAGGATACGTTCATCGGCCCATCGCCCTTCGCCTCTAGTCTTGAAGGGGATACCTATGGCATTGCCAATGGACGGGTGCTATGGATTGGTTGGACATCTGAAGAAACACCTGATCTGTTATCAGGAGATCGTCCCTCGCTGCATCTCTACGATCTTCGGACTCGTACAAAGAGTATCGTAGACCTTTCTCCTGTTTGTACGCGCGTGCCGGCCTGCTTCGAAATGGCAGGAGATTTGATTTTGTTCAATTGCGAGGGAGGCTTCTATGGGTACGACCTGGCCCAAGAGGTTTTCTTCGATGTGCCCTATCCTAGACATAGTGTAGGAAGCGTCTATTTTTCAGAGACGTACGCCGTATTTCGAACCCAGGTGCAAGGAGAGAGCATCTGGGACTATATGACGCCAGGGGCATCGCCGATGCCGCCGGAGGAACATTGGCTTACGCCGCAACCTCGACAATACCGGCTGTTCGTCGTGCCCATCACACGGTAGCTTCTCCAACGGCCCGCCCAA
>DAOTUC010000099.1:0-16991 GCA_034437315.1 Anaerolineae bacterium | reverse complement strand
ACATATATATACAACATTGACCGCCCTGGGCGTGATCAGATCAAGACGCTATTACGAACATTTCAAGAGGTGGTATGTATAGAAGATGATTTGACTGAGACCTTTGCTCTTGAATATCATACCCAGATGGATCCAGGAGGTAGATACATACGAACTAATCTAGGCGAGTTGGTCTATCAAGCCAAACCATATCGAGGCGCCTGGACGTCAAAGCATAGACAATCTGCCGATAGCATTGTGGAGAAGATGATCGAATTCATACAAGTTCATCCCACTTATAGTCGTGCCGGGATCATCATTGCGGCGCCTCCTTCAAGACCTGGAAGCCCCAATCTACCTGTATATTTGGCCAAACAGATAACCACGCATCTGGGAAAAGTCGATGGGACATCGTGGGTTAAAAAAGCACGTAATACCAAGCCGATGAAGGACTGTCAAACCATTCAAGAGAAAATTAACAACGTCAAGGATGCTTGCGAAGTATCTCCTCAGTATTATGATCAAGTCAAGGGGCAATTAGTGATCTTATTGGACGACATCTATCAAACAGGGTTTACACTCAATGAAGTAGGACGTATATTGTTTGAAGCAGGGGCGGCAATGGTCTTGGGACTCGTAGCTACCAAAACATCGCGGGATTTGGATCGATGAGCGAAATAAGCTATTTACAACTACATTTAGCAAAAGGAATAGGACCTGCAACCATTCGTAAGATACTTACTCGACTAGATCAAACTGGGACTTCCCTGAAAGAGTTTCTACAATTGCCCATTAGGGAACAGGTTTCACGATTTGGCTTAGCCCAGAGACAAGCGCAGTCGCTTCAGACTGCACATACTAGATTGGAAAAGACATGTGTGGAGTTGGAACAGCGCTGTGTGAAGTTGTTATCTCACACAGCAATGAAGTATCCTGCCCAACTTCGGAAACGCCTTGGTGATCAATCTCCACCTTTGCTTTATGTCTGGGGGAATCTAGACCTTCTACAGCAGAAAGCTGTTGGCTTCTGTGGTGCACGTGATGCTTCTTCTCAAGGACTTACAGCAGCCGAGGACTGCGCTACACAACTCGCTACTTGGGATTGGGTAGTAGTTAGTGGCGGCGCGCGCGGTGTGGATACAATGGTTCATCGAACTGCTTTAATAAATGGAGGGAACACCATAATTGTCTTGCCAGAAGGTATTCTACGATACCGATTACGTTCTAATCTGAGACAATTCATTTCACCAAAGAATGCACTCTTGATCTCTGAGTTTCCCCCCTATATGAGTTGGTCGGTGGCTAACGCGATGCAGCGGAACCGGACAGTATGTGGGCTGTCGCATGCACTCGTTGTCATTGAAGCGGGCGCATCTGGAGGGACGTTTAATGCAGGCAAAATGGCATTACGTCTGAACGTACCACTCTTTGTGGTTGACTATGCTGAACCATCCGCTAGCGCTGCGGGTAATGCCTACTTTCTAGCACGCGGTGCTCATCCCTTGCGACGTCGCACTGCTACGAGAAAAGCAAATCTCAATTCCCTGCGTCGTATCGTTGAAGCCTCTCCTGAATCTGAGCTTTTACCCATTCAGGATCTATTGGTAAAAGTTTAAAGAAACTCTTTGCTTTTCGACAAGTTTTCAGATTACATCCAGGCTCTTCAGGAGGATCACTATGTCTTGCGGATTACATACGCTGCCGAATCAACAACCCCTGATGGAATTCCACATCTCACGCGCCGCGCGGGACCGCTATCAATTCGACCAGGCGCTTTTCTCCCTGAGCGGGAACGTCATCTTCGCCAATTTTCACGCCGCCCGGGTCTTCGTCCAGAAGATGAACGAGAAACGCGACCTGGCGCGCTACCCGGAACGGGGCGTGCGAGCCGGGCAGATCAACGCCATGGGGCTGATCGACGAGATCATGCACGTCGTCTTCCGGCGCTACCACCGCCAGGAAAATCCCCACGCCCTGGAGCAGGCCTTATCCTGGCTGGACGAGCGCTTGGGCCGCGAGGCGGTCGATGAAGCCCTGCGCCAGTTCACCGACGAATTCCCGCCGGTCGCAGTCTACCGGCGTGCGTCGTCGGTGGACGAGTACCTGGCGGGCGAGACGGCCGGCGTCCCCCACCGGCAAGTCGTGTTGGAAGAACTGATCACGCTCTGGTTGGCCAATGCCAATCCCGCTTTCTCGCCGTTCCAGGAACTCTTCGATGATATGGCATTGAGCAAGCAGACAGCCTACCGCGAGATCATGTCCGGCCTGCACGATTTCTTCGAGACCCAACCTCCCTTTGGCCCCGACGAGGAGAATTTGCTGGACATGCTGCGCGCTCCCGCCGTCGCCCAGCCCCATTCCCTCCCCGGGCAATTGGAGTACATCCGCCAGCGCTGGGGCTACATCCTGGGCGACTACCTCTACCGGCTGTTGAGCAGCCTGGACTTCATCGCCGAGGAGGAAAAGTCCGCCTTCCTGGGGCCGGGGCCGTCGCGGGTGTACGACTTCTCCGGCATGGGGGAATACGAGCGTTTCAGCCCCGACCAGGCGTGGATGCCCAGCGTCGTGATGATCGCCAAGAACGTCTACGTGTGGTTGGACCAACTGTCCAAGCGCTACGAGCGATCCATCACCCGCCTGGACCAGATCCCCGACGAGGAATTGGACACGTTGGCCCGCTGGGGATTCACCGGCCTGTGGCTGATCGGCCTGTGGGAGCGCAGCGAGGCCTCGAAACGGATCAAGCAGATGTGTGGGAACCCCGAGGCGGTGGCGTCGGCCTACTCGCTGTACGACTACCAGATCGCCGCCGACCTGGGGGGCGACGAGGCGTACCGCAACCTGCGGGATCGAGCCTGGCGGCGGGGCATCCGGTTGGCCAGCGACATGGTGCCCAATCACGTCGGCATCGACGGCAAGTGGGTGATCGAGCACCCCGACTGGTTCATCTCGTTGGATCACAGCCCATTTCCCGCCTACACCTTCAACGGCCCCAATCTTTCACGAGACGAGCGGGTGGGCATCTACCTGGAGGACCACTACTACGAGCGCAGTGACGCGGCCGTGGTCTTCAAGCGGATTGACCATTGGAGTAGCGACGAAAAGTACATCTACCACGGCAACGACGGCACCAGTATGCCCTGGAACGACACCGCCCAGTTGAACTACCTCAAACCCGAGGTCCGCGAGGCCGTGATCCAGAAGATCCTGGACGTGGCCCGCCAATTCCCCATCATCCGCTTCGACGCCGCGATGACGCTGGCCAAGAAACATTACCAACGGCTGTGGTTCCCTGAGCCGGGCAGCGGGGGCGACATCCCCTCGCGGGCCGAGCACGGCATGACGCGGGAGCAGTTCGACGCGGCCATGCCCAACGAGTTCTGGCGCCAGGTGGTCGACCGGGTGGCCGAGGAAGCGCCGGATACGCTCCTCCTGGCCGAGGCCTTCTGGTTGATGGAGGGCTATTTCGTCCGCACGCTGGGCATGCACCGGGTCTACAACAGCGCGTTCATGAACATGCTGCGGGACGAGGACAACGCCAAGTATCGCAGCGTGATCAAGAACACGCTGGCATTCGATCCCCAGATCCTCAAGCGTTACGTCAACTTTATGAACAACCCCGACGAACGCACGGCGGTGGATCAGTTCGGCAAGGAAGATAAATACTTCGGCATTTGCACCCTGCTAGCGACGATGCCCGGCCTGCCGATGTTCGGGCACGGGCAGGTGGAAGGCTTCACCGAGAAGTACGGGATGGAGTACCGGCGCGCCTACTGGGACGAGCGTCCCGACCCGGCGCTGGTCGCCCGGCACGAGCGCGAGATATTCCCGCTCCTGCAGCGACGCACCCAGTTCGCGGGGGTGGCGCACTTCCTGCTCTACGACCTGTTCACGCCGGAGGGGTACGTGGACGAGAACGTCTTCGCCTATTCGAACCAGGAAAATGGACAGCGCTCGTTGGTGATCTACCACAACAAGTACGCCGAGACCCGGGGCTGGGTCCGCACCTCCGTCGCCTATGCCTTGAAGACGGAGACAGAGACGAAGACGGAGACGGGCCAGGGCAACGGTAAGCGCCTGGTGCAGAAATCGCTGGGCGAGGGGCTGGGGCTGGCGGGCGGCGACCGTTTCACCATCTTCCGCGACCAGACGTCGGGCCTCGAGTACATTCGCCCTAGCTGGGAATTGTGCGAAAAAGGGCTTTACGTCGAACTGGGCGCCTACCAGTCCCACGTCTTCCTCGATTTCCGGGAGGTGCAGGACGACGAGAGCCGCCGTTACGGCCAATTGACCGCCTACCTGGATGGCCGCGGCGTGCCAAACGTCGAGGAGGCCATGCGCGAGTTGTTCCTACAGCCCCTGCACCAGGCCTTCCGCGCGTTGGTCAACGCCGATACGTTTGAGCGAATCAGCGAATCAGCGAATCAGCGAATTAGCGAATCAGCGAATCAGCGAGGGGCAACCGAAGGTTGCAGTGAGTCAGCGGGAAGTAACCAGCTATTGGATGAAATCGAAGGGCGGCTGGTGCGCCTGTTCGACGAGGCGGCCCGGGCGGCGGGGCGTGAGGTGGATGCCGGGGCCCTGGCGCGGCGCGCGCGGCGGAAATTGGCCGCCGTCCTGGACCTGGCCCGCTCGGAGGCGCCGGTCTGCAAGGGGCTGGACGAGCCGCTCCCCCTGGCGAGCCAAAGCACGAGCGCGTGGCCCACGTGCCTGGGCTGGCTGTTCACCCACAACCTGGGCCAGGTGATGGATGAGGCCAGCGGGGCGCAGATTAGCCGGAGCTGGCTGGACGAGTGGTTACTGGGCAAGATCCTCGCCGGGACATTCCAGGATCTGGGGATGGACCCGGGGATGCGCCAACGGGCCCTGTTGGCGATCAAGCTGCTCGTCACGCACCAGCGTTGGTTCGAGGTGCAGCCGGCAGCGGAGGCGTGGGCCTATCGAGTGCTGACGACCTGGCTGGCGGACCGAGACGTCCAGCAATTCCTCCAGGTGAACCGCTACCAGGACGTGTTGTGGTTCAACCAGGAATCGTTCAACGAACTCCTGGGATGGATGGGATGGGTGATGGCGGTCCAACTGCGGGCCGATCCCGACCGCCCAGCGACGGCCCAGGCCCAGAGAGCACATTGCAAGATTTTAGAGCGCTTGCAGCAGGCGGCGCAGGCGTCGGAATTCCAGGTCGAACGACTCCTGGATGAGGTGAAAAACGGATAAACAACTATGACCCATTGCTATTTTTGTATCCACGGACACTTCTACCAGCCGCCTCGGATCGACCCCTTCACCGGGCGCGTGCCGCGAGAGCCGGACGCGGCGCCCTACACCAACTGGAACACGCTCATCTCGGCCGAGTGCTACACCCCGATGGCTGAGGCCGGGCTCTTCGAGCACATCAGTTTCAACCTGGGCGGCACCCTGGCCCGCTGGCTGGACGAGCACGATCACCAGACCTACCGGAAAATCGTCGATTCCGAACAGGCCCATCGCGAGGCCCACGGCGTGAGCAACGGGCTGGCCCAGTCGGTGCACCACACCATCCTGCCCCTGGCCCGCCGGCGGGATAAGATCTGCCAGATTAAATGGGGGATTGAGAGCTTCGCTCACCGCTTCGGCTACCGCCCGGCGGGGCTGTGGCTGCCCGAGATGGCCGTCGATTACGAGACGCTGGAGATCGCTGCGGAGGAGGGGTGCCGCTTCACGATCCTCTCCGACGAGCAGGTGCGCGGCGACCTCTCGCTCGGCGCCGGTCCGTACCGGGTGGATCTGCCCAACGGCGGGTCGATAGCCGTCTTCGTGCGCGACCGGCACCTTTCCAACAGCCTCTCTTTCCAAATGCCCCAACCATCGGAGGTGGAACGTTGGCTGCGGGAGCAAGTTGAGTGGCGCTGCCAGCGGGACCGGCTGCTGCTCATCGCCACCGACGGCGAGACCTTCGGCCATCACCATAAACAGGGCATCCAGGTATTGGAGCGCACCATCCAATTATCGCAGAGTTACGATTATCGCGTCACGACCCTGGGCCATTACGTGCAAAACGGCGCGCCGCCGGATGACGAGATGCCGGCCCTGGAGATCGTCGAGCACAGCGCCTGGAGCTGCGGGCACGGACTGAGCCGCTGGGTCGTGGGCTGTGATTGCACCCCCGGCGACAGCCGTTGGAAGGGCGCGTTGCGCCGGGCGTTGGACAACCTGGCCTGCGACCTGGATCACGCTTACGTCTGCGCAGCGGAGCGATTGCAAATCTCCTCCTGGCCGTTGCGTGACGATTACATCGCCGTGATCCTGGGGCGGATGGACGGCTTCACCTTTCTCGCCGAGCATGGGTTGGCCCACCTCGACCATCCGCAATCCCGCCGGTTGCTGGCCCTGCTCGAGGCCCAGTTCTATCGACAGCGCATGTACGCCAGTTGCACCTTTTTCTTCGAGGACCTGGATCGCCCCGAACCCCGCTACGCCATCGCCAACGCCATCCGGGCCCTGGCCCTGACGCGCTACGCCACCGGCGAGGACCTGTGCCCTGGATTTGACCGGGACCTAAAGGCGGCTGTCAGCGGGAACACGGGCCGGACGGGGAGCGACTTGTTCGAATCATTACTGGCAAAGGCCGAACTATGAACAAACCCAAGACGCCGCCCTACTCCGACATCGACCTCAAACAGTGGCGAGAGTATGATCACGTCTGGACCGATTCGCTGTGGCTGATCGACGCCCGCGACCGGTCCGGCGGTCACCAGCTCGATTATCACGGCAATTTCGTCCCCCAGATCGCCACCCAGGCCTTCCTGCGTTACACCAAACGGGACGACGTCGTGCTCGATCTCTTCCTGGGGTCCGGCACGTCGGCCATCGAGGCGGTGCGCCTGGATCGGCGTTTCGTGGGCGTCGAGTTGAAGCCAGACCTGGTCGAGTACGTGCGCCAAAAAATCCCCCCCGCCTTGCTGGACGAGCGCGTCTATCTCCTGCAGGGCGACTCCAGCGCCGCCGAGACCGCCGGCCGGGTGCGGGCTACGCTAAATCAGATGCAGGTCGAGCACGCTCAATTGTTGATGCTTCACCCCCCGTATCACGACATCATCCAATTTTCCGACGCCGCCGCCGATCTCTCCAACGCCCCGACCCTGGAACAATTCCTGGACGATTTCGAGTCGGTCGCCCGGCGCGGTTTCGATCTGTTGGAAGCGGGCCGTTTCGCCGCGCTCGTCATCGGCGATAAGTATACCCAGGGCGAGTTGATCCCCCTGGGATTCTACTGTATGGCCCGCATGCAGCGGGTGGGGTTCCGCGTCAAGGCCATCGTGGTCAAGAACATCACCGGCAACGAGCGGGGCAAGGGCCAGGACGGCAATCTGTGGCGCTACCGGGCGCTGGCGTGGGGATTTTACATCTTCAAGCACGAGTACGTCATCATCTTCCAGAAACCGAAAAATGGCTGATCAACGCGCCCCAACCGGCCCGATCGATATACGCGGCGAACTGCGCAAGGTCGAACGGATGCCCCGTTGGGGGCGGGTGCAGGGCAACGCCTGGGATCGGGCCAGCCGCTTTATCTACCAGATCGACGACCTGGACACACTGCGCCGCGAGACGAAGCGCGCGGCCACCCGGATGAACCTGCCGCTCTGGGATTTTGGCTGTTACGTCATCCGCCGCTGGTACAATTTCCACACCCACCAGGTCGCGCTCGACATCATCCTCGAACACGCGCGCACCCGTCCCGAGTCAGATTCATTCCATCACACAATCGACTTTTACCTGGACGACGAGGGTTTCGACCTCAAGCTGACGGGGTTGCCCCGCGGATTCGGGCGCGATCTGGCCTATGCCCGCGCCCATCCCGCCGAACTGGCCCATTGGTTGTACGCCAATCAGTCGAAACAGGGACGCTTCCACGCCGCCAACCGGCTCTTCGTCATCATCCACGACGCGGTCGATCCCGCGCGCAGCTGGGAACTGCGCCGGGATTTCGAGCGCTTGGAGCGGGCGCTGCACGCCTTCCTGGACCGGCCCGACCTGCTACGCGTCGCGTTCGACGACCGGCAGGGCAATCAACGGAGACCGTTGGCCGGGGTCGTGTTTTGTGCGCGGGAGACGTAACACGAAGTGGAAACACGAAAGGCGCAACACGAAGTGGGAACACGAAGTGGGAACACGAAAGGCGCAACACGAAGGGCGCGAAAGGGTGCAACACGAAGGGCGCGCCTTGATGGGCTTTTTCGCCCCTTTCGTGTAACTGTTTCGCGCTTTCGTGCTTCAGTTCCCTCGCGCTAGAACGTGTCGATGGAATTTCGCAAGCGGGCTGAGCCTGTGCTGGAGACGAAAAAAAGAGCGACGCAAAGAGCGACGCAAAGAGCGACGCTACGTCCTCATCAACGCGAGCGTTTCCCAATACAGCAACGCCCGGACTCAGCTACCTTTTGAAGGATTATAACAAACTACCGCCTAGGACTTTATGCGCCAAAAAAATTTTTATTTATACCTCACAGCTTTCGCCGGCGGGTTGGCCTCGCTGGCGGTCGAGATGTCCGCCTCTACGCTGTTGCGCGCTTATTTCGGCACGGCGAATCTGGTCTGGGCGACCATCATCGGCTTGATTCTGCTCTTCCTGGCGGTGGGCTACTTCATCGGCGGACGCTGGGCCGACCGATCTCCCGAATCGAGCACGCTTTACCAGATCGTGGCCTGGGCGGGGCTGCTGATCGGCGTCATTCCCTTCGCCGCCCGACCGGCGCTCGTCCTGGTCGCGCCGGCCTTCGCTCGTTTCGACGCCGTGCTGATCGGCGGCTCCTTTCTCGTCGTCCTGATCCTCTTCAGCGTCCCGGTCACGCTGATGGGATGCGTCTCTCCCTTTATCATCCGGCTGGCGATGAAGACGAAGGCGGTCGAGCAGGCGGGGGAGACGGCGGGCCGCGTCTACGCCATCTCCACCGCCGGCAGTTTCCTGGGCGCGTTTTTGCCCAACCTCATCCTGGTCCCCCTCGTCGGGACGCGCAACACGTTCGTGATCCTCTCGCTGTTTCTGCTGACCGTCGCTTTTGGGGGATTGATGCACTGCGCCCCCCGTCGCGTGCTGACCCATCTCTGGATGCCCATCGTCGTCATTCTACTGGCGTTCTTCCTGCGCGGGCAACCGGTCAAAGCGGCAGAGGACGCTATCTACGAGACCGAGTCCGCCTATAACTACATCCAGGTCGTCGAGGACAGGGACGGTTGCCGCCGGTTGCTGCTGAACGAGGGGCAGGGTATCCACTCGGTCTACTGCCCGCGCGAATTGCGCACGAACGGCCCCTGGGATTATTTCCTCATCGCCCCCTATTTCAACCCGCCCCCCTACACCCCCGACCGGGTCGAGAGCGTGGCGCTCGTCGGCCTGGCGGCCGGCACGATGGCCCGGCAGTATACCGCCGTCTACGGCCCGATTCCCATCGACGGCATTGAGATCGACCCGGAGATCGTGCGCGTGGGGCGGGAGTATTTCGGGCTGACCCCGTCCGATTACCCCAACGTGAACGTCATCGTCGCCGATGGTCGTTACGCCCTCGCCCACTCCGAGCGCCGCTACACGGTCATCGGCGTCGACGCCTACCGGTTGCCCTACATCCCGCCCCACCTGACGACGGTGGAGTTCTTCCAGGAGGCGCACGACCACCTGACCGACGACGGCGTCGTCGTCATCAACGTCGGGCACACGCCCGACAATTATCGGCTGGTCGAGGCGATGCTGACGACCCTGCGCCAGGTCTTCCCATCGACCCACGTGCTCGACGTGCCCGATAGTTTCAACGCCGTCATCGTCGCCACCGTTCAACCGACCCAGAGCGGCAATCTATGGCTCAATCTCCCCAACCTGGAGGGCGACGACTTTTTGTATCATACGGCCCTTCTGGGGGCCGCCAATCTCAATTTCGTCCAACCCGGCGACGTCGTTTTCACCGACGACCGCGCGACCATTGAATGGATGACCAACGCGCTGGTGCTGGAGTTCATTCTGAAAGGCTTCTAACGGCTTTTGAGAGGCTTCTAACGGCTTCTGAAAGGATTTACTATGACACCCCCATCCAAACCACGGCGTCCGCCCCGTCTCGTCCGCTGGCTGATCGTCATCTCTATCCCTGTTTTGCTGCTCGTCGCCAGCGTCCGCCTGGCGACCGGTCATTGGTTCGTGCATTGGGAATACACCAAGCCGGACTTCCCCCCTGATCCCTACGGCCTCTCGACGGCGGAACGGACGTATCTGGCTAACGTCTGTGTGGATTACCTGGCGACCGGCGCCCCGCTCTCGCTGTTGGCGAATCTGGAGTTGCCCGGCGGCGAATTCGCCTTCAATGCCCGCGAACTGCGCCACATGGCGGACGTGCAGGCGGTGTACAACAGCTTGATGGTCGCGGGCCTGGTCGCGGCGTTGATTTTCGTCGGGGGAAGCGTGCTCTTGCGCCTTCGGGGGTATCCCGGCGTCCAGATCGCCCGCGCCTGGGCGAGCGGCGGGCTGCTCACATTGACGTTGCTCCTCCTCATCGGCGGCGCGATGGTGTTCAGTTGGGGCGATTTCTTCGAGACGTTCCATCGCATCTTTTTCGAGGGCGACTCGTGGTCCTTCCCCCATTCCGACACACTGATCCGGCTGTTCCCCATGCGTTTCTGGATAGACGTGGCGCTCGTCATCGTCGCGCCGATGTTTATCGGAGCGCTCTTTATCACCCTCATCAGTCGCGCCTGGATCGCGAGAAATTTGACACCGCCTCAGAAAGCATGATACACTAGCTTGACAATGTCACATTCGCCAACCCAGACTTCCGAAGTCTAGAGAGAGGCCTGGAAATACGGCAAAAGCTAGCTTTCGCAAGGCTTTAATCGATCAAAAGGCCTGTCTAAGACTTCGGAAGTCTAATTTGACATTGTCAAGCTAGTCAGGTTCAAATTATGCCCAAACCTGCGAGTGGGTGAGCAGATTGGAGATCAAGCCGCCGCCCCCATCTTTCGAGGAAAGGATAGGCGCGTTATGATGAATAAAAAGCGCTGGATCGCGTGGCTATGTGCAATCATTCTGTTGAGCTATTCCGCTGGTTGTGTCGCAACGCGGCCGATCCCCGTCGGATTTTCCGGCGAACTGACCGGCAAGCAGGCCGATCTGGGCATTCAAGGGCGGGACGGCGCGCAATTGGCGGTCATGACGCTTAATGAGGAGGGCGGCGTCGCCGGGCGACCGGTCGAATTGATCGTCCGTGACGATCTGGGAACACCCGAAGGCGCTCTGGCGGTCGACCAGGCGCTGATCGACGCCGGCGTCGTCGCCATCATCGGGCACATGACCAGCGGTCAATCGGTCGCTGCCCTGCCGCTGATTGAGGAGACAGAGACCGTGATGTTAAGCCCGACCACTTCGACCCCAGAGCTCACCGGCATGGACGATCACTTCTTCCGCATCAACCCCGACAATGACCTGGAAGCCTATAACCTGGCGTTTCAGGCCTATCGGCGACACGGTCTGACCCGCATCGCCGCCATTTACAACGACGAAAACGCGGCTTATACCCATACCTTCTGGCGCTCATTTTCCCGCGCCTTTGAGGACCTGGGTGGACAAAATGTCGGTGAGATTGTCTTCAACTCATCCGCAAGACCAGACTTCGGCCCCTTGCTCGCCGAACTGCGGGAGAGCGACCCTGAGGGCTTGCTGATCATCGCCTCGGCGGTAGATACAGCCCTGATCGCCCAGGTCATGCGCCGCCAGGAATGGCCCATTCAGTTGTTCGCCAGCGGTTGGGCGGCGACCGATGCGCTGATCCAAAACGGGGGGCGAGCGGTCGAGGGCATAGAAATCGTGATGAATTACGATATCAACAGCCAATCCCCGGCGCTGCTCGACTTTCAGGCCCGTTACCGCGAATTATTTGGACGCTATCCGACCTTCGCCGCATCCCAGGCTTACGAAGCGACGATGCTCCTGGCGGCCGCCCTGGAGAAAACGGGCGGGCAGGCCGACGGATTGCGCCAGGCCCTGTTGAGCATCGAGGACTTCCAGGGACTGACCGGACCGATCTCGTTGGACCCATTTGGAGATGTCGTGCGTTCCCAATATCTCATCACCGTCCAGGATGGGATATTCGAGACGATCGCCGCGATTGAGCCTGGGGAAATGATGGGTGACGAATGACGACGCGAAACATCTCCCGTCCACTGGATAAAATTTTATTGACGCTGTTGTGGAAGCGCTTGCTCCTGCCTTCCCTGTTGATCGTCGCCTTGATGCTTGGACTGTCCGCACAATTTTGGGGGCGGCATCTAAGCGCCTGGCAGTTGCAATTGGCCCGTTCTATGGTCTACCAGGTAGACGATCATCTTAATAACGCCAGTCACGCTCTGGGCGGCATCGCGGAAGCGGCTGGATCGACCGATCTGGTCAATCTACGCACATATATGCGGGCTACGTGGCGCACGCACCAGACCGAATTCGACGCCATTTACTACCTGAATCGGGAAGGCGTTGTCAAAGCGCTCGTCCCGCCCGACCCCCAATATGACGGCATCGATATGTCGCGCCACCCCTACTTTGCGGAGACCGAAGCCTCGAATCAGCCCACGATCTCGTCATCCTTTCGCTCGCCTCGCACCGGGTTGCCAGCCGTCTACATCGCCTGGCCTATGGCGCAGGGAGGGATGATCGTCGGAGAGGTCAATCTGATCAAATTCCAGACCATCATCGAATCGGAGGAGAATTGGGAGTTCTTCATCGTCGATCGAAATGGGATGTTGTTAGCCCATCCAAATACCGATTGGGTTGATCAACAGGTTAACGTCCGGCATCTGAAAATCGTGGAGCGGGGATTAAAAGACGAAGCGACGATGTTCTACTCTACCGGCGAATCCTGGATGCTGGGCAGCACGACGCGATGTGAGCGGACCGACTGGACGGTCGTCGTTCAAATTCCGCTCACGGCTATCTACAGCCCCTATGCATTCGCTGTCGGACTAGGTCTCGCCATGGCGACCATCACCTGGCTGGCGACCATTCTCACGTTACGAAAAGAGCTTGAACGGTTCGTCGTCACGCCTATCACACGACTCAATAAAATCACCGCCACTTTATCCAACGGCGCGTTTGCGGAAAAATCACAACCCCATCCGCTTCCCACGGCTTTCGCCGAATTAGCCGCCCTCCAGGCCAATTTTCACCGTATGAGCCAGACGATCCAGGCCCGGGAGAAAGCCCTCCGCGAGAGCGAGAGAAAATACCGTCTCATTCTGCAAAACATCCAGGATGGATACTACGAGACCGACTTGAAAGGCAATCTCGTCTTCTTCAACAATGCCCTGTGTCGCATATTGGGATATACCGCCGAGGATCTGAAGGGAGTAAATTACCAATCCTTGATGTCGCCGGCTGACGCCGAAAGAACGTTCGAGACGTTCAACGCTATCTACCGAACGGGTCGCCCGGCGAGGGCTGTTGAGGGGAAGATCATCCAGAAGAGCGGCGCAGAGCAGATGATTGAGGTGTCCACCGCCCTGATCGTCGACGCCCAGGGCGCGCCGATGGGATTCCGCGGCATCGCCCGCGATATCACCAAGCGCAAGCGGGCCGAGAGGGAGATCAAACGGCGCACGGCCCAACTGGAGGCGCTCCGCCAGGTGGGGCTGGAGTTGACCGCCCAGCTGGATCTGGACGCGCTGCTACACTCCATCGTCTCGCAAGCGACCCGACTGCTCGGCGGAGACGGCGGCGGCCTGAGCCTCTACGTCCCCGAAGAGAACGGGTTGCAATGGACCGCCTCGGCCAAACACCTCAAACCTTTAAAAACGCTTCTCCATTGGGGAGAAGGTCTGAACGGCAAGGTGTGGGAGACCGGTAAACCGATCATCGTGGACAATTACACTCACTGGCCGGATCGCCTCCCTTCTATCCACGAAGACTACCCCTTTTCTTCCATTGTGGGGGTTCCCATCCGCTGGGCGGACCAATTCCTCGGCGTGCTGACCATTATGTCGGAAATCCCGGGCGCCTTCTCCTCTCCCGACGCCGACTTACTTGAACTGTTCGCGGCCCAGGCGGCCGTCGCCATTGAGAACGCCCAGCTTTACCATAGGTTGCGCGATTACGCTGATCAGTTGGAGACCCGCGTCATGGACCGCACCGCCCAACTACAGACCGAGTACGCGCGGCTCGACGCCATCCTCAAAAGCGCGTCCGACGGCGTCATCGTCACCGACGTGCAAGGCGAGATCACCCAGGCGAACCCGGTCGCCAATATGTGGATTAACCAGACCCTCTCGCCACAGGACAGCGAGAGATTACAGGCCGCGGTGAGAGAACTGGCGACCCAGACGCGCCCGATAGACCCGGCAAACGACCGGCGTCCAGTTGGCGAAACGTCCCAGACGATCCTGGAATTGACCGGGCTGGATCTGGCTCTCCAATCCTCGCCCATCCTATCCGATGACCCGGAGACCGCCACAGTCGTCGTCATTCACGACGTCAGCCACCTCAAGGCGCTCGATCGCATGAAATCCCGTTTCGTCACCAACGTCTCCCACGAACTCCGCACGCCGGTGACGACGATCAAATTGTACGCTTCTCTGTTGAAAAAAACCTCACCGGGGGATGACAAGTGGGAAGAATACCTGGAAGCTCTGACGAAAGAGGCCGATCACCAGGCGCGGCTCGTGCAGGATATTCTCCACATCTCCCACATCGACGCCGGACGCCTGGAAATGAAGACCCAACTGACGTCGCTTCACGAATTGACCTACAACGTCATCGACAACCGGCGGCCATTGGCCGAAAGACAGGGATTGGAGATGGCGTATCATCCCGCAACGCCCGACCCGACCATCCTGGTCGATCCGGCGCGGATGCGCCAGGTTCTGAATAATCTGATCGAGAACGCCATCCGGTACACTCCCGCGGGGGGCAGGGTGACTATTTCGACCGAGAGGGTGCGATCAGAAGGCCGCAAATGGGCTGCCATTCACATCGCCGATACCGGAATCGGCATACCAGAAGATGAAATCCCACACATTTTCGAGCGTTTCTTCCGTGGCGCAGAACCACGCGCGATGCAAATTTCCGGCACGGGGTTGGGGCTGGCGATTGCCCAGGAGATCACCGAACTGCACGGCGGGCATATCACGGTGCAGAGCAGGGTTGAGGAGGGGACCACGTTGACTATCTGGCTGCCTCTCGCCGGTCATGAACAATCGCTTTTAGCAGTCGAAAATCACCAGCAGCAAAAACAAGAGGTGAATCTATGAATAAGGCTAAAGCTACGGTGCTGATCGCTGAAGATCACAAGCCTCTTCTGATGGCCCTTCGAGACATCCTCGAAGAGGCGGGTTATACGATCCTGAGCGCCGCCAATGGGGTGGAGGCCCTGGAGGCGATGGAACAGACGCGCCCGGATTTAATCATCGCGGACATTATGATGCCAGCTCTGAATGGCTATGGACTCTACGAGCACATCCGCCGCCGTCCCGAATGGTCATCGATCCCCATCATCTTTCTGACGTCCAGATCGGAACCTGAGGATGTCATGAAGGGCGAGGCGTTGGGCGTTGATGGCTACATCACCAAGCCCTTTGACCCCGATAAGCTGTTGGACTTATTGCACACCCTTCTTCCCCCGGAGGCGTGAAGCCCGCCCCGGTCCATTTTCAAGTCGCGGTCTGACTACCCGACAGTTGATTTATCTCCCGCGGGTTCGCCGTCAGAATGGGCCGAAAATCGCCTCATAACCTGCGGGAGGTTGAGAAGTGAACGTGTCGGGTGGCAAAGCCGCGGTCATTCCCCGTATTCCTGCAAGATCAGCGCCTCCAGCGTCCGCTTGGGCACGTGATGCGTCCCTTCTTCGTCGCGGTAGTATTTGATGCCGCCGTCCGGTCCAACGTCCTCTAGCAGCACAACCTCCTTCGGTTTGCCCAACGCCAGCGCGAGCAAAATCTCGTACCGCTCGGGGATATCGAGCGTCCGCCGGAGCGCTTCCCTGTCGAGAGCGCCGAGCATACAGCCGCCCAAACCCAACTCGGTCGCGCCGAGCATGATGGATTGTGCGGCGATGCCGTGGTCGCAACCGAAGGATTTGGCGATGGCGGTGTCTCCCAGGATGAGGACATAGGCCGCCGGGCGCTCCCCTTCCGCCGGGCCAGGCCAATCCTGCAGATAGCCCGCCCACCGCGTGTGAGGGAAGATGTCGGCGTTCGTCTCCGGATCACAACTCAGGACGAACTTGAGCGGTTGCCGATTCGCCCCGCTCGCCGAGAAACGCGCCAGCTCTATCAGTTCGCGCAACGTCTCCATCTCTACCGGCGCATCCTGATGAAAACGACGGTAACTCCGATTTTTACGCACCAATTCTTTAAGCATAGATCACCTCTTTCAATAGTACGACAACCTCACGTTAGACTAGCGTCTCACACACAGTTCCAAAGTATCTTCTCAATAACTTGGGGTGAATCTGTTGTGCGCTTTTAGGGGCGCTGAAGCGCCTACTACGAACAGGCCCTCGGTTTATTGAGGTTGTGCACTTTTAGGGGCGCTGAAGCGCCTACTACGAACAAGCCCTCGGTTTATTGAGGTTGTGCGCTTTTAGGGGCGCTGAAGCGCCTGCTACGAACAAGCCCTCGGTTTATTGAGGTTGTGCGCTTTTAGGGGCGCTGAAGCGCCTACTACGAACAAGCCCTCGGTTTATTGAGGTTGTGCGCTTTTAGGGGCGCTGAAGCGCCTACTACGAACAGGCCCTCGGTTTATTGAGGTTGTGCGCTTTTAGGCGTTTCCAGGAAAATAATTCTCCCACCCGCTCCCACTGGATCGTCAGATCCGGTGGCTAAACGAACCAAATTCAGCCATTTTTGTCAGCAATTCCAATTATGACCTTCTTATGGGACAAAATCCTGATTTAGCATCCAAATGCTTGTCCTATGGGGCGCAAAGGCCATTTTAAGCCTACTTTTGGGGCGCAAACCCTAAGATTCGGCCATAATTGGAATTGCTGCATTTTTGTCTGCTTTTGGCTTGGATC
>DAOTUC010000098.1:0-7958 GCA_034437315.1 Anaerolineae bacterium | reverse complement strand
AGACCCTAAAGGTTTTGCTCAAGGCCGCGCAAACAACGTTTTTGCCTTAAACAATGACCTTTTTCCATCAAAACCAGCGCAAAAACCTTTAGGGTCTATGATGGGCCATGCGAAATCCTGAAGACCCATCGAACATATTTTCTGATTTTGCGTCAATTTCTTGAAATAATATGACACGATTTGTCAGGTATTGGTGCTATACTGAACGCGGATTTGGCTGCCCAACACGTTCATTTCTAAACCTCTCGCTCGCGCTGTTTGAGCGTCGTTCTCTAACCTGCGGGGGGCTGAGTCGAAAAAGTGTCGGGCAGCTATTTGGGTGAACGAGCGAACGAGCGAACGAACGAGCGATTGGATGAAGGAGTATAACACACACGATGTATCAGGATAAAATCGTCATTCGAGGGGCCAGGGAGCACAATTTGAAGAATGTGGACGTGACGATACCGCGCTTCAAGTTGGTGGTCTTCACCGGCATTTCGGGAAGCGGAAAATCGTCCCTGGCGTTCGACACCCTCTACGCCGAGGGACAGCGGCGTTACGTCGAGTCGCTCTCGTCGTACGCCCGGCAGTTCATCGGTCAGATGGAGAAGCCCCTGGTGGATTTCATCGGCGGCTTGAGCCCGGCGATCGCCATCGAGCAGAAGGCGGTGAGCAAGAACCCCCGCTCGACGGTGGCGACGGTGACGGAGATTTACGATTATCTGCGGGTGCTTTTCGCCAACGTGGGCGCGCCCCATTGTCCCAAGTGCGGGCGCGAGGTGCAGGCCCAATCGGCGCAGGAGATCGTGGCCCAGGCGGCTAGCTTGCCGGAGGGGACGCGCTTCCAGGTGTTGGCGCCGTTGGCGCGCAACCGCAAGGGCGCGTTCCAGGAGACGTTCGCCCAGGCGCGGGCGGATGGCTTCGCCCGCGTGCGGGTCGATGGGGAGGTGCGGGACCTGAGCGCGGAGATCACGCTCGACAAGAACAAGAAGCACGACGTCGAGTTGCTCGTCGACCGTCTGGTCATCCCCGGCCGGGAGGGTGGGGCGGCGGACGCATTTCTCGCCCGGCTCACCGATTCGGTCGAGACGGCGTTGCGCGCTAGCGAAGGGCTGGTTTTGATCGACTTGGTGGGGTTTGACGGGCGCGATGGGGCTGTCGGTGGGGCCGCCGGTGGGGCCCAATCCCTGCTGCTTTCAGAGACGAACGCCTGTCCTGATTGCGGCCTGAGCTTCCCCGAGTTCACGCCGGCGATGTTCAGCTTCAACTCGCCGATGGGTATGTGCCCCGAGTGCAATGGCCTGGGGACCAAGATCGAGTTCGACCCCGACCGGTTCGTCGACCCCGACAAGAGCCTGCACGAGGGCGGGGTGCGCACTTTTGGTGAATTGGAAAAGAAAAAGTCCAGCGGGACGTACCAGGTTCTAAAGCAGATTGTAGAGATGTTCGATGCTGATCTGGACACCGCCTGGCGCGAGCTTCCAGACGAATGCCGGCAGGCAATTCTTTACGGCGGTGTTAAAGTGACCTGGCAGTCGGAGAGTGACCGGGGCGAATGGCAGGGGGCGTGGGAGTTCGAGGGGACGCTCAACGCTACCCGCCGCCGCTATCGCCAGACCAAGTCGGACGGTATGCGCCGGTGGTACCAGACGTTTATGAGCCAGCAGCCGTGCCCCACGTGCCAGGGCGAGCGCTTGCGACCGGAGAGCGCCGCGGCGACCGTCGGCGGGCGGACGATCAACGACGTGGTGAAGATGAACATCGGCGAGGCGCTCGGGTGGGTCGGGAGCTTCCCATCCCAGATGACGCCGGAGCAGATGGAGATCGCCGGGGAGGTGTTGAAGGAGATCGGCGAGCGGCTCCAATTTCTGTTGAACGTGGGATTGCACTACCTGACGTTGGACCGCCCCGCGCCGACGCTCTCCGGCGGCGAGGGGCAGCGCATCCGATTGGCCAGCCAGATCGGCTGCGGGCTGGTGGGGGTGCTGTACGTGTTGGACGAGCCCAGCATCGGCCTGCACCAGCGGGATAACCGCCGGCTGCTGGATACGCTGGAACATCTGCGCGATATGGGCAACACGGTCGTGGTGGTGGAGCACGACGAGGAGACGATCCGCACCGCCGATTGGATCGTCGACCTGGGGCCGGGCGCGGGCGTGGGCGGCGGCTGGGTGGTCGCCGAGGGCGCGCCGGAGGCGATTGAGCAGCATCCCGACTCGCTAACCGGCTGTTACCTGCGCGGGGAACGGACGGTCTGCTCGCCGAATGGCAATCACCAGAACGGTGGACGACGACCGATAGATGGCGAATGGTTGACGCTGATCGGCGCGCGGCAGAATAACCTCAAGGACCTGATCGCGCGTTTCCCGCTGGGGCTATTCACCTGTGTCACGGGCGTCTCCGGCAGCGGCAAGTCGTCGCTGGTCTCGCAGACGCTCCACCCGGCGTTGGCGGCCGCTCTTCACCGCTCGGAGCAGGAGATCGGCGACCACGACCGGATCGAGGGGTTGGCGCACGCGAGTAAAGGGCGCTCGGTGGACAAGGTGATTAACATCACCCAGGACCCCATCGGGCGCACGCCGCGCTCCAATCCGGCGACCTACGCCAAGGTAATGACGCCCATTCGGGAGCTTTTCGCCGAGACGCCGGAGGCCAAGGTGCGCGGTTACGACAAGGGACGTTTCAGTTTCAACGTCAAGGGCGGGCGTTGCGAGGTCTGCAAGGGATACGGCAAGAAGAAGGTCGAGATGCACTTCTTGCCGGATGTGTGGGTGACGTGCAACGTGTGCAAGGGCGCGCGCTTCAACCGGGAGACGTTGCAGATCCGCTACAAGGGACGGAACATCGCCGACGTGTTGGACATGGACGTGGACGAGGCGCTGACTTTCTTCGAGCACGTGCCCAGGATCAAGCGCATCTTGCAGACGTTGGCCGACGTGGGGTTAGGGTACATCAAGCTGGGCCAGAGCGCGACGACGCTCTCCGGCGGCGAGGCGCAACGGGTCAAGCTGGCGAGGGAATTGGCCCGCGTCTCGACCGGCGACACGGTCTACATCCTGGATGAGCCAACCACGGGCCTCCACTTCGCCGACATCCAGAAGCTGCTGGACGTGCTCCACCGGTTGACCGACGCGGGCAACACCGTCATCGTCATCGAGCATAACTTAGACGTGATCAAGACCGCCGATTGGATCGTCGACCTGGGGCCGGAGGGGGGCGACGCGGGCGGTTATATCGTGGCGCAAGGGACGCCGGAGGAGGTGGCGCAAATCGAGGAAAGTTATACGGGGAAGTTCTTGAGGCACATGCTTCAGTGACAACAAAACATTTGGTGATTGAATCCTATCGGGCGAGAATCTAAAATGAGCGGTTTGCCTCTATGTCCCACCTGTAATATAATGAACCTGTGAGGAAAAATCCCGTTTGCGTCTAAACTTTCATCGAGAGGTAAAACGTTGAATGAAGTGAAACCCGAAGAGATACCGATTGAGGCTGCCCCATCGCCCCATGGGATTGAGCGCCATGGGATTGAGCGCCCTGTCACGAATGGGGAACGGGTCTCGCTCGCCCACACGTTCGGCGCGCGCTCGTTCTTTCGCGAGGTCTTGGAGACGATATGCCTGACCGCGATCATCTTTCTGGCGCTCAATACGACGACCGGTCGTTTCCAGGTCCGTGGGTCTAGCATGGAGCCGACGTTGCACAATGGGCAGTATCTGGTCATCAGCAAAGTCACCTACTGGATCCACCCGCCGGAGCGGGGGGATGTGATCGTGTTCCACCCACCCAATAGTCTTGATGACGACTACATCAAACGGGTCATCGGGTTGCCGGGCGAGTTGGTCGAAATCCGGCAGGGGGCTCTCTTTGTCGACGGCGTCCAGTTGGATGAGTCTTATATCATCAATCCGGGCGTCTACTCCGGCGCGTGGCAACTGGAGGGAGATGAATACTTTGTCCTGGGAGATAATCGTCGCAATTCCAGCGATTCTCACACCTGGGGCGTCTTGCCCAAAGAAAACATCGTGGGGAAGGCCTGGCTTGGCTACTGGCCTCCGGAGGAATGGGGCGTCGTCAGGCACCACGTGTTTTCTCAGCCAGGGGATTGAGCGGACTGAACGAAGAGGCCAGCGCGCCCAGGCGACTTGACGACCGGGCCTATCCTGTGAAATTCTCGTTTTTGTGCAAGAATTTCCCCCCTTATTGGTTCCGGCTCGTCCGGGATAATAGGAGTCAGTATGCACGAGAAATTACGCACCTCTTGGCTGACAGCCGATTTCTTCACCCATGGGCATCGCTTATCCGGTCGGTTGAACGTCCGGCATAAAAAGTTGGCGGATCAGCTCAATGATATGACGACCTCTTTTATTGAGTTGGAAGAGGCCTACATCTCCAACATCAGCCGCTCGGCCGACATCATCGCCAGTTACACCGCGGTGATCCTGCGTAAGCCGAACCTCACAGCCGTGGTCGTCGCGCAACAGGAAGACGGCCTGCGACGCGATCAATCCTACGGCAGTTATCTCGGCGCCTATCTGCGCCCTGTCTTTCTCACCACGTCCTCGCTCGAAATCACCGGTCAACTGCGCCTTTCGGGGAAGCTAGACCTGAGGACGGTGTTGACCACCGGCACCGATGCTTTCATATCTATCCTTGATGGAGAGATGCGAGTTGCTCTCCTGCCAGACGTCGTCTTTAGCGGTGGCGTTATCCTGGTGAATAAAAGTCATTTGGGCATTTTCTGCATCGTGGAAGAAGAGTGATTTGAAAGAGTCACCTAAAAGAGTGATCTAAATTATGGCGAGAATACTGGTGATTGACGACGAGGGTGATCTCCTCGAAATGATGCGCCTGGTGCTGGAAAGCCGCGGTGGGCACGAGGTGATCTTGAGCGCCGAGGGGCAAGACGGCCTGGAAAAGGCGCTGGCGAATCCGCCCGATCTAGCCATCATCGACGTGATGATGCCGGGTATCACCGGGTATGACGTTTGCCGCGAACTTCGAGACAACCCGGCGACCGCCTCGCTGCCGATTATCATTATGACGGCTCGCGGTCAGCCGATGGATCGCCAGGCGGCCCTCGACGCCGGAGCCGACGAGCATCTGACCAAGCCGGTGACGATGGAGGAGTTGCTGCAACACGTCAATGGGCTGCTGGCCCTGCAAGCCAGCGACGGCGCGCCTCATCACATCTATACGCTGCTGAGCCTGCGAGGCGGGGTGGGGGTCACGACGCTGGCTGTCAACCTGGCGATCGCGTGGCGGCAAAGCGGCGCGTCAACCTGCCTGGTCGATTTCTGCCAGACATCGGGCCATGCGGCGTTGCAACTTGGGCTGCGCCCCCAACCCACCTGGGCGGACTTGATCCAGAATGGGCCTGAGAAACTTGACAACGCACGCATTCAATCCCATCTCCTGCAACACGATTCCGGATTGTCGGTATTGGCGTCCCCTTTCATCCCGCCGACCGAGCATCGCCTTACGTCCGGCGATGTCCATCAGATACTCAATGCGTTGCGACAACGCTTTGCCGTCGTCGTCGTCGATGGCTCTCCTATTCTGGATGGGGCGACGTTTAAGACGCTCGACATAGCCTCGGCGGTTGGACTGGCACTCACACCCGAGCAAGCGTCTATCCAGACAACCGTCGGCGCGATGCGGGCGCTCGCCGCTTGGCAGGATAAGTTTTTCCTCGTGTTTAATCAGCTGACGCCGAAAACAGAAATGTCTCTTCAAATGCTTGAACAGACATTTAAACGCCGGCTGGCGCCGATCGGCTGGGAGATGACCAGCGTCATGCCCTTTGAATTAGAGCAGGCCCGCGCGCTGGCGCAGGGCGCGCCGCTCACGTTACAAAAACCCGACTCAGCGCTGGCCCAAGCGGTGCGAGCGTTGATGCAGAAAATCGAGCGCATTGGCCCACGCCTGACGGCCAGCGCCTAATTGGAGAAAATGATGAGCAAAAGCATAGCAAGTTTAGTCATCGCGTTCAGCGTGCTGGCGATCGCCAGTTGTTGCTGTTGTTGCGGAGGCGCCGACTGGGATCAATGGTCCACCTGGAATTGGGACTGGTCCCTCGAACCGACGGTGACGTTCAACGATCCTGGCGTTGGATCCCGCGACACGCCCACGCCCACGCCCGACCCGACCCCCGCCATCACCCGCGAACCGGTCGGCGACGTGGGGAGTGAGACGGAAGCGCTCCTCGAAGAGACGGTGATCCCGGTCCGCGACCTGCACGACCTGGCGATTCGATTGCGCGGTCTATCGCCCGACACCTCCCGGACGATCAACCCAGAGGGATCGCCCGATTACCCCGTCGGCGCGCGACGGCTGTTTCACGCTTCCAACGTCGACACCGATGAGCAATTTGACGTCTACGCCATCCTGGAATATAAGACCGAGCACGTCTATATGTGGGTCGAGGAGGGCGCGCGCTTCAACCGGAATAACCTGGAGGCGGCGGCCGATCTTTTCGAGGAAGAAACCTACGTGATTAACCGCGGCTTCTTCGGTTCCGAATGGAAACCCGGCGTCGACAACGACCCTCACCTGAGCATCCTCCACGCGAGAGGATTGGGCAACTCGGTCGCCGGGTACTACTCCAGCGCCGATCAATTCGTCTCGGCCGTGCGCGAGGATTCCAACGAGATGGAGATGTTCTACATCAACATCGACAATGTGACCATCAATGACGATTTCTACAATGGCGTGCTGTCCCACGAATTCCAGCACATGATTCACTGGTATAACGATCGCAACGAGGAGACCTGGCTCAACGAGGGGTTTTCGGAGCTGGCGATGGAACTCAACGGTTTTGATACCGGCGGTTCGGAATGGGTGTTCGCGATGAGACCTGACACCCAACTCAACGCCTGGCCTGAAGGGCCCGGCGCCGCGGGCGCCAATTACGGCGCCAGCTACCTGTTCACCTCCTATTTCCTCGGTCGTTTTGGATCTGACGCCACCCAGATGCTCGTCGCGCACCAGGAAAACTCTATGATGAGCATCGACGCGGTGCTCCAGGAGATGGGCCTGGATATGACCTACGATGACTTGTTCGCCGATTGGGTTGTCGCCAATCAACTGGACGATCTCTCGCTGGAGGACGGTCGCTATGGATATAGGAATATCGACATCCCCGGGTTTCACGTCGAAAGCGTCTACCGGAAATCCGATTATCCGGTCTCGGAAAGCGCCACGGTCCACCAGCACGCCACCGATTACATTGAAGTCAACGGCGACGAGTCCCTGACGTTCAGTTTCACCGGCTCCACCCAGATCGGCCTGGTCAATACCAGCGCTTATAGTGGGCGCTATTTCTGGTGGTCGAACCGCGGCGATGATTCCGATGTGACGCTCACCCGCTCTTTCGATCTCTCCGCCGCCGACCAGCCGCTTACCTTGACGTTCTGGACCTGGTACGACATCGAAGAGGATTGGGATTACGCTTACGTCGAGATCAGCGCCGACGATGGGCAGACGTGGAATATCCTCGAGACTCCCTCTGGCACGGGTACCAACCCCAATGGCAATTCCTTCGGATGGGCCTATACCGGGCGGAGCGGAGGCGGGAACAGGGCCGAATGGATTCAGGAAGCGATCGATATTTCGGCTTATGCCGGGCAAGAGGTTCTGATCCGTTTCGAGTATATCACCGACGACGCTGTCAATCGCCCCGGCTTCATCCTGGACGACGTCTCTATTCCGGAGATCGACTATTTCTCCGATTTCGAGCAGGATGGCGATGGATGGGAACCGGCCGGCTTCATCCGCCACGCCAACGTCCTGCCCCAACGCTGGCTCGTCCAACAAATCCTCTTCGGCCCTCAGACGACCGTCCGTCGCCTGGAATTGGCAGAGGATCAGATGGGAACGTGGATCATCCCCCTCGACCGGGATACAGACCGGGCCATCATCGCTATCTCCGGGCTGGCGCCGGTGACGACCGAGATCGGATCGTACAGTTACGAGAT
>DAOTUC010000097.1:0-4103 GCA_034437315.1 Anaerolineae bacterium | reverse complement strand
TCTTTGGATGTCACGGAGACGGTATCGGCGCTGATCGTCAGGTTGCGATCCAGGTCGCCCTGGGCCAGGGCCGCCATCTCGTTCGCCAGGTTGTTCAGGTCTATCTCGGCGAGCTGGCGGGAGACGCGGGCCACGGCTTTGATCGGCTGGACGAACGTGTTGGCGAAATAGAGCGCCGCGCCAGCGATCAAGATGGACCCGACGCCGGTGACGACGATCATCAGGTTGAGCATCTCGCGGGTGGCGGCGAAGGCCTCGGCTTTATCCACCTGGGTGATGATGGCCCAATGGACGTCTTTGATGTCCAGCGGTTCGTAGGCGGCGATCACTTCGACGTCGCGATAATTCTTGATGGTCTGAGCGCCGGTCTCTCCCGCGAGCGCGGACCGGGCGGCTTCGGTGTCCACTTCCTGCTTGAAGATGGTGCTCTCAACGGAGAAGCGGGAATCGGAACGCATCAGCAGGTCGGAACCGACGAGGAAGGTGTCTCCAGTTTCCCCCAGCCCAGCCCGTTGCTGCATAATTTCGTCGATTTCAGTGATGGGCAATTGGAAGACCAGCACGCCCAGCAGTTCGTCGCCATCGAAGATGGGGGAGGCCACAAAAGAGGCCGCTTCTCCTGAGGGCGCGTAGTGGGCGAAATCTTCCAGCATCGCGAAATCCGGTTCGCCCGCCGCGACCGATTCTCGGAAGGCCTCGCTCAGGTTGCTTCCGGCGTAGGG
The DNA here is from genome assembly GCA_034437315.1 of Anaerolineae bacterium. Classification (GTDB taxonomy): domain Bacteria; phylum Chloroflexota; class Anaerolineae; order B4-G1; family B4-G1; genus DSAR01. Next base: position 3,381 of record DAOTUC010000097.1, on the reverse strand, counting down.
CCCGTTCTGCAGGCTGGTGCCGAAGTCGTCCTCTTTCGATACGCTGTAGACGATGCCCCCACGATGGGGTTCGACGAGGAAGATGTCGTAATAGCCGTGGGCTTCCAGGTAGTTCTTGAAAACTGGGTGAAATTGGGCGTGGGCGGCGCTGTAATCGCTGCCGTCTCCGGCGTCGCCCAGCTCTGGTCGCCCCATATAGTGGGTGCGGTAAGCGCCCATCGCCTCGATTTCGTTCAATTCGTTCAATTCGTTCGTTTCGCTGTACAAGTGCATTGCTTCATCGAAGGCGCGCATTGCCTGGATCGTCGCCGGTTGCGCCGAAAGCGACTGGACGTCGATCAGCGATTCTTTGAAGTAACGCTGAATCTCGTTGCTTTTGAGATCGCGCACGGCGACCAGCTTGGCGATGGCCTCGGTTTCCAGGGCGTCTCGGGCGCGACTATACGAGATCCATCCGATGATAAATAAAGGGATCAACGATACAGCGAGGAGTAGTAAGGTGAGCTTGGCGCGCATTGAGTGGAACAGTGAGACGCTTTCTTCGGCCCCTTTTTGTAGTGACTGTCTCTCTTTCATTTTGACCTCCTTAAAATTAGTGAGTGTACCTTCTCGATAATGCGAACAACAAACATTCCATAGGAGCTTGATCTGGCTTGGCTATGACAAAGGGCGAGGTCTGCGGCAGATGCCGCCAGATGCCCCGCCCAGGGTCGCTAGATCGTGCGCTGATATTTTTACTGTTATAGTTCGTCGTTATTGTTTCTTCATCCCGCGATTGGCAGCCGGACGTTAAATGTGCTGCCTTCGTCTGGTCGGCTGTCCACGCTGATCTCCCCGCCGTGGAGTTCGACGATGCGCTTGGTGATAGAAAGGCCCAGTCCGCTGCCCTTCGCGCTCGATTCGATAGCCCGGCGCCCTCGATAGAAACGCTGGAAGAGGCGCGGTAAATCGCCGGGGTCGATGCCGATGCCGGTATCTTGTACTTGAAGGAGCGCTTTGTTCTCATCTTCGTCCAGCTCGGTGCGGATCCTGATTTGCCCGTCCGATGTGTAGTTGATGGCGTTGACCGTCAGGTTCGTGACGACCTGGGCCATTTGATCCTGGTTGGCCCATATCGGCGGCAGGTCGGGCGCCAGTTCCAGCACCATTTCCAATCCCTCAGCCTCTGCTCGTTGTTGGTGAATGGGGATGGTCTGTTGCACCAGCCCGTTCAGGTCGACCGGTTTGAACGTGGACGTGGCTTTGCTGCCATTGCCATTCTTCTCCAGTGCGGACATCGTCAGTGTGTCTTCGAGCAGGTTTCGCAACCGTTTCGTCTCTTCCCGGAGCATTTGCAACCGTTGTGAGCTCTTAGGGTTCTGCTCCTCCATCTCCAACATCTGGACGAGCAGCGTGATGCTGGCGATGGGATTACGGAGTTCGTGGGATATGTCGGCGATCAGATCGGTTTGCGCGTGGATTTGTGAATCGCGCTGCCGTTTGATGAGTCCAGAACGGATGCTCTGCCGGAGATCCTCAGTCTTACAGGGTTTGAAGAGATAATCGTGTGCCCCATGGCGCAGCGCCTCGACCGCCGTGCCCAGCGAGGCGTGGGCGGTGAGGATGATAGCGATGGTCTGGGGAGATTGCCGGCGCAGGGCTGCCAGGAGTTCCATTCCTCCCATGCCTTTCATATTCAAGTCGATGATGGCTAAGTCGAAGCGCTGGATGGCGAGGCGTTCCAGCGCCGCCTCCCCGCTCCCGACACTCACGACACGATGCCCATCGCGTGAGAGGGCCTCTTCCAGAAAGAAACGGATGCCCGCTTCATCATCGACGATCAGGATGTTAGCTTGTGAGGACCGGGAATCGATCGTGTCATTTGCCGATTGGGTGTTCATAACTTAGTCCTTTAGATAGTGTGCCTTCAAATGCGTGTCAATCTTAGGCCTATTGTAGCGCAAAAGACGATCTGTGACATTAGGGTTTTGTAGCGATTTTGTAGCAGGTGGGTTGGACGCCAGGGGCATAAAAAAAGGCGACCGGGTAGTCGCCTGGGCCGTGCGGATGACGGTGGACTGCGCATGGCACACGAACTCGAACCCGGCGACTGGATTACCGGCTCGTTTTGGGAGCGTCCGGTGCAGGTCGTGACGCGCAAGGCCCGTGAGGGCTATGATCTACTCACGGTGGCGGCTGACACGGGCGTGACCTGCACCTGGGTGTTGGACCCGGATGACTGCGCGCAGCTCGCTCGCGTGACCCCTGCTGACCGCCGCAACATCTCCCACGAAGAGGGCGATCTGCTGGAACAGGTGCAGAAGTTCATCGTGGACCAATTGTTAGAAGAGGGGTCAGTCTATCGCATATCCGACGCCGCGCACGGTGCGGATTACGTCATCGTCGTCGTCCTCATCGGTGAATTTCTCGATCTTTTGCCGGATGCGGTAGATGTGGTAGCGCACCATGTCGCTGGCCTCCCAGGGTTCGGCGTGGTATCCCTGTACCTCGCGCACCAGGTCTTGGGGCGAGATGACGCGGGGCGCTTCGCTGATCAGGTAGGCCATCAGATCGAACTCGGTCGGGCTGAGTTCTAGCAGGTGACCGTCAAAGGTGATGACGTGACGCATAAAATCGACGATTAACTTTCCGCGTTGAAGAAAGCGCTCTTCTTCGATGGCGCTTTCCTCTGGTTCCACGCTTTTCAGTGTGAGCAGCGGATCCAGGGGGGTGACCGGTGCATCAGTCGCTGTCGCCCGAATCTCCTTCAGGCTGGTCGCCAGATTCTGTTCGAGCTGGTTGAGGAGCGATTGACGGCGCAATTCCCGTTGGCGCTTGAGCAGGCCGGCGCGGACGCTTTCCCGCAGTTGGACGGTCTTGCACGGTTTGAAGAGATAATCGTGTGCGCCGTGGCGCAGGGCCTCGACCGCCGTCTCCAGGGAGGCGTGGGCGGTCAAGACGATCACCGCGGTGTTGGGCGATTGTTCGCGGATGGCTTTCAACACCTCCATGCCGCCTATCTCTTCCATCTTCAGGTCGATCAAGGCCAGGTCGAATTCTACGTCGTCGCGCTTGATCTGGTCGAGGGCCTGCTTGCCGCTGCCGACCGACGTCACGTGATGGCCATCGCGGGAGAGCATTTCCTCGATAAAAAATCGGATGGATGCTTCATCATCGACGATTAATATGTTCGCTGGGATCGTCATTGTTCTTGTCTCTCCAATTTATCTTAACTGTAACTGAAGTTTTCCAGTAGACCGTCATTAGAATTCGGGGGTCTTCAGGATTTCGCATGGCCCATCATAGACCCTAAAGGTTTTTGCGCTGGTTTTGATGGAAAAAGGTCATTGTTTAAGGCAAAAACGTTGTTTGCGCGGCCTTGAGCAAAACCTTTAGGGTCTC